>NZ_SMKS01000130.1:0-4599 GCF_004348435.1 Saccharopolyspora terrae
GGTCCGAGCCGTCCATGATCGATCCGTTTTGTCCGGTCGGTTCGGGTCACATCCGTCACTTGGTACGCGCAGGTCCGGGAGACGTGAGATATCGAACCGGTGACGGAGCGGTGTGTGGGGTGGGGCGTGGGGCGGGGTCCGGTTGATGATGATCGGTATGTCTGAGAACGGGTCGAAGGACGCTGGAGCCGGGTCGGAGCGGGAGTCCGGGGCGGGGGAGCCGAGCGCGAACGGCGCGGCGGCCGAGGGCGTGACCGCCGAGGGCACCAACGGCAAGGACGCCCAGGGAGCCGCCGGTGGCAGCGGGGCCGTCGAGAAGGCGGGGGAGCCCGTCGAGCGTTCCGGTGGCGGCAAGCACGAGCTCGCGCCGCAGAGCCGGACCGGCGTGCTGTGGACCGCGCTGGCCATCGCGGGCGTGGTGCTGGTCTTCCTACTGATCTTCGTCGCGCAGAACTTCGCGGCGGTGACCGTGCACTTCCTGGGCCTGAAGTTCAGCCTGCCGATCGGCCTCGCCCTGCTGTTCGCCGCGATCGTCGGCGGCGTGCTGGTGTGGCTGGCGGGCACGGCGCGCATGATCCAGATGCGCCGCGCCGCCAAGAAGGCCCGCAAGCAGTCCTAGTTCGGTTCCCCCAGGGGAGCCGAGGTGAACGGGCCGCCGAGCAGTTCGTGCGAGGTGTTCGCGGCGACGCGGGAGGCGAAGACGGCCTCCGCGTCGTCGCGGGACGCGTAACCGAGTTCGGCGGCCTCGGTCAGCGGCACCGGGCGTCGCGCGTTGTCCGAGACGCCCCAGACCACGCGGTAACCCGGAGACGGGTGCGACAGGCTGGCTTCCAGCAGCCGCGCGCAGTCGTCCGGCGAGAGCCACAGGCCCAGCCCGCGCTCGTCGCTCACCGTCTCGAAGCACGCACCGATGCGGATGCAGATCACGTCGATGCCGAACCGCGAGTGGTAGAGGCTGCCCAGCGCCTCCATCGCGGCCTTGCTCACCCCGTAGTAGGTGTCCGGGCGCGGCGGTGAGTCCGCCGCCAGCGTCGCGGCCTCCGCCGTGGAGCGGAATCCGGCGACGTGGTTGCTGGAGGCGAGCACGACCCGCCGGACGCCGGTTCGGCGAGCGGCGTCCAGCACGGTGCGGGTGCCGTCGATGTTGACCGAAAGCGTTTCGGCCCAGCTGTTCTCGCGGCTGTGGCCACCCAGGTGCACCACCGCGTCGACGTCGGTGCAGGCCCGCGCCATGGCCTCGGGGTCGGTGACGCTGGCTTCGACGATCTCGACCGCTTCGTCGTCCGCCGCGGGCGCGGGTCGAACGATGTCCAGCAGTCGCAGCGTCCGGCCCTCGCGGCGCAACCGAGGCCGCATCAACGTTGCGATGCCGCCGGCGGCTCCGGTGATCAAGATGCGCTCCGACAAGGCCTTTTCCCTTCGCATCAAGGAATTCCGGATGCGTGGTGCCGCGCCGAACGCCGGTTGACATGTGATCGACGCCATACTAGCGTCCGGCTCCGGAACTTTACGAAACGAATTGTTCAGGGCTGCGCGGGAAATCCGTGAGGTCCGTACGGCCCAATTGGGAAGCGCTTTCCTCCCTGGGGGCGAGCAAGCACCACATCCGGCGCACGCGCCCGGGTCGACGACGATCCGCAGCGAGCTCGAAAGCCGCGGAGTTCCAAGCCATCGGATGTGAAGGGGTGGGCCGGTGCACGCGCTGGACTGGGTCATGGTGATCGGGTACTTCGGCTTGATGATCGGCATCGGCTGGTGGTCGCACCGAAGGGTCAAGACCGACAAGGACTTCTTCATCGCCGGGGGTCGAATGCCCTGGTGGCTGGCCGGGATCTCGCACCACATGTCCGGCTACAGCGCGGTGCTGTTCGTCGCCTACGCGGGAGTGGCCTACAGCCAAGGCGTCACGGTCTACTTCTGGGGATTCGCCTCCATCGGTATCGGCGTGGCGATCGGGGCCTGGTTGTTCGCCGCGCGCTGGAACCAGTTGCGCGCCGAGTTCGGCGTGGCCTCGCCGCTGGAGTTCCTGGCCCGTCGCTTCAACATCCCCACCCAGCAGGCGCTGGCCTGGAGCGGCGCCTCGCTGAAGGTCTTCGACGTGGCCTCGAAGTGGTTCGCGGTGTCGATCCTGCTGGAGTCCTTCGCGGGCGTGCCGATCCTGGCGGGCATCCTGGTCACCGGTGGCGTCACGCTGCTCTACTGCACGGCGGGCGGGCTGTGGGCCGACGCGCTCACCGACTTCGGGCAGTTCGTGATCCAGGGACTGGCCGGGATCGTGATGATCTGGGCTGTGCTGTCCTCGCTCGGCGGGATCTCGGGGCTGTGGACCATGTGGGACCGGCTGCCCGCCGGGCACCTCTCGCCGGTCACCGAGGACTACACGACCGTCTTCCTGCTGGTGTACGTGCTGGTCAAGACGCTGGAGTACAACGGAGGGATGTGGAACCTGGCGCAGCGCTACATGGCCTCGCCGGACAACCACGCCGCCCGCCGGGGCGCGCTGCTGTCCTCGGCGCTGTACCTGGTCTGGCCGCTGGTGCTGATGTTCCCGATGTTCGCCGCGCCGCTGTTCGTGCCGGGGCTGGAGGACCCGACGACCTCCTACGCCGCGATGACCGAGAAGCTGCTGCCCGCGGGCATGGTGGGTCTGGTGCTGGCCGGGATGTTCTCGCACACGATGGCCATGGTCGCCTCCGACGCCAACGCCATCTCGGCGGTGATCACCCGTGACATGCTGCCGGTGCTGTGGCGCAAGGCCCGCGCGTTCGGCGAGGCGCAGCGGTTGCGCGCCGGCCGGGTCGCGACGTTCGGCTTCATCGCGCTGAGCATGCTGGTGGCCACCCAGGCGGACAACCTCGGCGGCGTGCTGTCGATCGTGGTGTCGTGGGTGGCGGCGCTGATGGGGCCGATCTCGGTGCCGCTGCTGCTGGGGATGCTGCCGTGGTTCCGCCGCAGCGGTTCGCGCGCGGCGCTGGTGTCGTGGGCCGGTGGTCTGATCACCTACGCGGTGCTCTACTACGGCGTGGACGCCGGTCAGACCGCGACCGTGGCGACGCCGATCCTGGTCTCGCTGGCGCTGTTCATCGGGCTCGGGGCCGTCGCTTCCGAACGGACCGAGGAGGTCGACGAGATGCTCGACGTGCTGGACCGCGCTGCCCAGGGCGGCGCGGCGGCGGCCGCGCGGTGAGCGCGCACGTCACCGGCTACGCCTATCCCTGGGACGTGCGGCCCGGTTTCGCGGATCGGGTCGCGGCGTCCGGGGTGGACGAGGTCGCCGTCGCGGTCGCGTACCACAGCGCTCGCGCGGCCACCCCGTTCGACGGGACCCGCAGCGCGGTGGTGGCCCGCCACGCCGCGCTCTACCGGCCGGTGGGCACCGGCTGGGGGAGGCTGCGCCCGGCCGAACCGGACTGGGTGGGGCCCGACAGCGCCGGTGAGGCCGTCGCCGAGCTCCGCCGCAGCGGCGTCGACGTCGCCGCGTGGCTGGTGCTGACCCACAACTCCCTGCTGGGCGGGCGGTTCCCGGACGTCGCGGTGCGCAACTGCTTCGGCGAGGTCTACCCGTGGGCGCTGTGCCCGTCGCACGCCGAGGTGCGCGACTACGCGGCGCGGCTCACCCGGTCCGCGCTGGACGGTCTCGACGTGCGGTCGGTGGTGCTGGAGGCGTGCGGTCAGCTCGGCGCGGTGCACCAGCACCAGCACGAGAAGACCGACGCGGTCTGGTCGCCCGCGGCGGCCCGGCTGCTGTCGGTCTGCTGCTGCGCGGCGTGCGCGCGCGGCTGGACCGGCTCCGACGCCGAGCGGGTGCGCGAGGCGCTGCGCACGGAGGTCCGCCGCGTCATCGCCACCGGTGATCTGACCGAGGTGGACGACGAACTGCCCGCTGACCTGCGAGAAACCCTGCTCGCGACCCGTTCTGCGGGCACCGACCTGCTGCGCGGCGCGGTGCTGGAGGCGATCGGCACGGGTCGCAGGGTGCTGCTGCACGGCAGTGCCGACGCCTGGGCGACGGGCGCCCTGCCGGGACTGACGCCGCGCGCGGGGGGCGAGGTCGACGGCGTCGTCGTGCCCTGCTGGACCCCGGCCGGGCCGGAGGAGGTAGCCGCGGCCAAGGCCGCCGGGATCGACGACGTCGGCGCCTACGTGACCGCCGTCGGACCGCAGGCCGGCGACCTGGTCGGCCACGTCCGCCGGTTGCGCGCGGCCGGAGCGAGCGAGCTGCACCTGTACCACCTCGGGCTGGCGGGTCCGGCCCGCGCTCCGCTGCTGCGGGAAGCCGCGGACGAGGCTCATCGCGGTGGTTGAATCCGTCGGTTTGGCCCGATTCCGGGGTGATCGCGAAAATCGTCGGGGGCATTCCGCTCAGTAAGGGGTCCGGACTCCATTCGAGTGGTCTCGAAGGCTCCTTTATCGGGGTTCGCCCCGTGCGCATCCGGGGCTTTTCACACCTTTTTCTCACTATCGCGGTTCAGTGAGGTGATCTCAGTGGAATGGGGATGGCTGAGGGCCTGAGGAGATGTGGGCGTGGGGTCCTGGTAGAAGAAGGTCTCACCACAAGATCATCTTCAGAACCAGGACCCCACGTGATCACCTATCGTG
>NZ_SMKS01000131.1:0-4084 GCF_004348435.1 Saccharopolyspora terrae
GCCGCCCGAGCCCAGTTCCACGACGTCGGCGCTCCTCAGCAAGCAGCCCGCTGAGGTAGAGGGCAAGTTCGTCGGCGACATCAAGCGTGGCACGATAAGTGATCACGTGGGGTCCTGGTCCTGTGAAGAATGATCTTGTGGTGAGACCTCTTCTATCAGGACCCCACGCCCACACCCCTCCAGGCACTCAGCCCCAACCCACTGAGATCACCTCACTGAAACCCGGTACCGGACTTCCACTGAAACCCGGGGTCCAAGTTCCACTGAAATCGTGGACCCGTGACGGGGCGGGCAGATACGCGAACGCGGACGACCACGAGGGTTTCGAGGTCGTCCGCGTTCGCGCGATGCGGGGTTCAGCGAGGGGAGTTGGAGCGGCGAGCGCGCTGCGGGGCGCCCGTGCGACCGCCCGATGCTCCGCGGCGGTTGCGGTTCGCGTTGCCGCTCGCGCCGCCTCCACCGTGGGTGCCTCGGCGGGACGGTTCGGTCCCGCGCGGGGCGCGCTGCGGGCGGTGCTCACCGCGCGACTTCGCGGGCTTCTGCGGCTGACGCTGCGGTGCGGCCAGCGGCGTGCCGGACGGTTCGCGGGCGCCGGTGACGCGCGCGAGTTCGGCGTCCCGCGGCCGGACCTCGGTCGTGATGGCCTTGACCCCGGCCTGGTTCGCCATGGCGCGGAACGCCTGCTTCTGGTCGTCGGTCACCAGCGTCACCACCGTGCCGCTGGAACCCGCGCGCGCGGTGCGACCGGCGCGGTGCAGGTAGTCCTTCGGGTCGGCCGGCGGCTCGACGTGCACCACCAGGCTCACGTCGTCGATGTGGATGCCGCGCGCCGCGACGTTGGTGGCCACCAACGTGCTCGTCGAGGCGTTCTTGAACTCGTCGAGGATGCGGGTGCGGGCGTTCTGCGCCTTCCCGCCGTGCAGCGCACCGGCTTCCACGCCGACGGCGCGCAGCTTCTTGGCGAGCCGGTCCGCGTGGTGCTTGGTGCGCACGAACATGATGGTGCGGCCCTCGCGCGCGGCGATGCGGGCCAGCACGTCCTGCTTGTCGGTCGCCGACACCAGGAACTGGTGGTGCTCCATGCTGTCGACGCTGGCCGACGGCGGCGCCAGCGAGTGCACCACCGGGTCGGTCATGTACCGCTCGACGAGCTTGTCCACGTCACCGTCGAGGGTCGCGGAGAACAGCAGCCGCTGACCGTCGGAGGGAACCATGTCGAGCAGTTCCCGGACCTGCGGCAGGAAACCCATGTCGGCCATCTGGTCGGCCTCGTCCAGCGCGGTGCGCTCCACCTCGGACAGATCGCAGGTGCCCTGCCGCACGTGGTCGGCAAGGCGGCCCGGAGTCGCGACCAGGACGTCCACGCCGCGTCGCAGCGTGTCGACCTGCCGGTTGAAGGAGGTGCCGCCGACGACCTCGCGGACGTACAGGCCCAGGGCCTTGGCCAGCGGCTTGAGCGAATCGGTGACCTGGGTGGCCAGTTCGCGGGTGGGCACCAGCACCAGGCCGCGCGGACGCATCGGGCGCGCGCTCCCGGTCTGCAGCGCCAGCAGCGGGAGCCCGAACGCCAGCGTCTTGCCGGACCCCGTCTGGCCGCGGCCGAGCACGTCACGTCCCGTCAGCGCGTCCGGGATGGTGGCGGCCTGGATCGGGAACGCCTCCTGCATGCCGCTGTCGTGCAGGGCGCGGACCAGGCGGTTGGGCAGTCCGAGATCGGCGAACGGCGCCGGGTCGACGGCCGTCACCCCGACCTCGTCGAACAGGCTGCGCTTGACCGGCTGCGCCTTGGCCTGCGGACGGCGACGTCGCGGACGTCCCGGCTGGCTGCGGCGTGCGGGCGTGGCAGAAGAAGAAGGCACGAAAAGTACTCCCCGGAGGTAGGCACGTCACGGGGAGAGCTTCGCGGGTCTTTCCGCGGGCGATCACGAGGACGAGCCCGGCGCGATACCGCGCCGATGGGTGGGCGAACGCGGCGGACGCCGCTCGCATTGCGGCCGAGTGCCGGCCGCAGACAGCCCGCAGTCTATCGGACCGAACCCGGCGTCCGGGGGACAGGCGTCGGGCTGTGCTGTTCGTCTCCTCAGGCCGTGACGACGACGCAGAGCTTGCGGTCGGCCTCACGCTCCACCCGCAGCCCTGCCTCGGCGGCGACGTCCAGGACGTCCTCGACCGATCGCGGCTCCTCCGGCGCGCAGGCCAGCGCCCGCGCCAACCTGCCCTTGTGGGACTTGTTGTGGTGGCTGACGACCTTGCGCTTGCCCGAAGCGTCCTCGGACAGCACCCGCACCTCCACCGCACCGCTGACCTTCGCCAGCGCCGCGTAGGCGCCCGAGCGCAGGTCCACCACGAGATCGTCGGCCTCGGCCAGCACGGGTTCCAGCACCGGGCGCCACACGCTGCGCAGCGTCCCCAGCCCGGGCAGCGAACCTCCGCCGGAGAGCCGGTAGGCGGGGATCGAGTCGGTTCCGCGCACCAGCCCGAACAGCGCCGAGGCGACCGCCAGCCGCTCATCGGCCTGCTTGCGCTGCGCGGGTTCCAGGGAACCGATGTCCAGGGCGTCGTAGAGCACGCCGGTGTAGCGCTCCAGCGCGGGAGCGGTGTGGGAGGACCACAGCGCGGCGTTGCGCTCCACCTCGTCGACCTGCCGCTCGGAAATCCCCAGAACTTCAAGACTTCGCGGCACGTCACCGGCCAAAGTGGACAGTGCGTCGACGAGCTCGCGGCGGGTCTCGTTCAGCTCCGGGTGCGACATTCCGGCCAGCTCCAGCGGAGCGCCGTCCCCACCAGCAGCCTTGGTCTCCGAAGGAGGAAGCAGAACCAACACGCCCACCAGGGTAAGCGGTCACGCGGCCACCCCCGACCGGACTCCCAGCGCTGCCGCGACCTCGGCCATGACCTCGTCCAGGTGATCGCGGAGCCGGTCGTTGGTCACGACGATGACCGTCCACCCCAGCGCTCTGAGCCGATCGCGACGAACGCGGTCGTGCTTGGCCTGGGTCGGATCGGCGTGCCAGCCGCCGTCGCACTCGACCGCGACCTTCGCCTCCTCGAAGGCGAGGTCCAGCCGGGCGACGAAGCGATCTCCGTCGAAGACCTCCAGCTGCGGCACGGGATGCAGCCCGCGCAGCACGAACTCGACCCGGAGAACCGACTCGGGAACCGATTCGGCCCGCCCGTCCAAGTGCGGAATCCGCAGCCGCGCCCGCCTGATCCCGTGGTCGTGCCTGCCGACGAGGGAAACCCGCGATCTCATCCACCGTGATCACCCCGGCGTGCAGCAGGGCGTCGCAGTGGGCGACCGCGTGCGTGATGGACCGCTGCTTGAGCAGGTCGAACGCGATGCGCGCAAACCCGGCCACGCCGACCCCACGCCACGGCGAGTGCTCGAACTCGGCTACCCGCACCGCAGAACAGCGCAGCCCCTTCCTGCGCATCATCAGGTCGGGATTCGGCACGATCACCTCCACCGGGTCGCCGAAGCCGGCGAGGTCCACGCCGCGCAACGTCGCGGCCGATCTGCCGGTGATGACCGAGCCTTCGGGGACGGTCAACGCAGCCGCGGCGCATTTCAGCACGTGGGTCAGGGGCGTGGTGGGGATGGTGTAGACGCCGTGGAACACGCGGAGGAAGCGGGCGTAGATCTGTTCGTCCGTCAGACCTGCCGCTCGGGCGTCGCATCGGCGGAAGACGGTGATCGGGAGTTCGTCGATGACGGGCGGGCGTCGCTGGGTTCGCATACCAAGAAAGAGGAACGAGCCCGTCCCACAGATACACCCGCCGACCCTCGACGCCCCGAAACTCCCTGAAGGTGTGAACGGAACGCTCGATTTTCGACGGCGGCGACCGGATTACTCCCGTATTCCGGTCCCCGATTACGGGAGTAATCCGGGTCCTCCCGCCCCCGCCCCGGAATACCGCCGTAATCGGAACCCGGAATACCGCCGTAATCGGGGACCTGAATACCGCCGTAATCGGGTCACCCGCCGTGGTCAGGTGCGGGTTGAGGAGGAGAGGAGTGGGTTTGAGGGTGGGAGGACGGGTTGAGAAGACAGTGGCTGGAGATTCTCATCGGGTGGGCTGCGGG
>NZ_SMKS01000132.1:0-2889 GCF_004348435.1 Saccharopolyspora terrae
GCCCGCGCCTGCTCCCGCCCCGGTTCAGGTCCCGGTTCAGGTCCCGGCCGCCCAGCCCCAGGCCGCGCCCGCCCCCGTCGCGCAGCCCGCTCCGGAAGCCCAGCCCGCACCCGAAGCGGCACCGGCTCCCAAGGAAGCCCCGAAGCCCAAGGACCAGATCGACGCCTGGATCCACGAGGCCATCCAGGTCATGGAGAAGAGCGGCATCCCGCGCGACCAGATCGATGCCGAGGCCATCCGGACGATCATCATGCACGAGTCCAACGGTGACCCGAGCGCCACGAACAACTGGGACTCCAACGCCGCGGCCGGCACCCCGTCGATCGGTCTGATGCAGACCATCGCGCCGACCTTCGAGTCCTTCGCGCTGCCCGGCCACCAGAACATCTACGACCCCGTCGACAACATCATCGCCGCCACCCGCTACTCGATCGAGCGCTACGGCTCCGTCGCCGACGTCCCCGGCGTCTCGGGCCTGCGTTCCGGCGGCAGCTACCAGGGTTACTGATCCCGGGCCGAATCCCTCGCGACCACTCCCCCGAGGTCGCGAGGGATTCGTGCGTTCGGGGGCGGTTCAGGGCTCCAGGCCCTCGAGGGTTCCTTCGAGGGCTTCGGCCACCAGCTCCCGCATGGCCCACTCAGCGCGGACCCGGTCCCCCGCCCGGATGCACTCGGCGATCTCGCAGTGCAGCCGGACCGCGACCGGACGCGGGTGCACCGGCATCAGGCCGTGGCCCGCGCGCCACCGCAGCAGCTCCTCGACGACCTCGTGGAGCTGGGCGAACATCTCGTTGCCGGAGGCGGTGAGGATCAGCCGGTGGAACTCGACGTCGGCGTCCATGAACGCCTCCAGGTCACCGGCGCGCGAGGTGGCCACCATCCGCTCGGAGAGCGCGACCAGCCGGGCCGCGTGGTCGTCCTTCGCGCGGTCGGCGGCCGCCGCGGCGGCGACGGGTTCGACGGCGGTGCGCAGTTCGGCGAGGGTCTTGAGCTCGGCCGAGCGGTCGGCGGCCAGCCGCCAGCGGATGAGCATCGGGTCGAAGCTGTTCCACTCGTCGCGCGGGCGCACCACGATCCCGACCCGCTTGCGGCCCAGGACCAGGCGGATGGAGGCGAGGGTGCGCACGACCTCGCGGGCGACGCTGCGGGAGATGCCGAACCGCTCCTCCAGCTGCTCGATGCGCAGCACGCTGCCGGGAGCGTGGATGCCCGCGGCGATCTCCCCGCCGAGCACTTCCAGCACCTTGCCGTGCAGCCCGCCGCTCATCCGCCACGCCCCTTCACCGGTGAAAAACGCGTTCGACCAGTGCCCGAGAGTAGGCGGCGAACCCGGGTGACCGGCGTAACAGTAATACTTAATCGGTCATGAAAAGCTAAAAGTCATACTTATTGCTTAGGCTGTGGCGCGCACCAGCTGCTCAACGAGGAGCCCTCCATGCTTTCCAGCCTTTCCGCCCCGCTCGCCCAGGCAGCGTCCTGGACGGCGCACGACACCCGTCTGCTGAGCGCCGCAGTCGCCGGCATCGCGGTGATCGTGCTGCTGATCAGCTGGGCGAAGCTCCACCCCTTCCTCTCCCTCGCGCTCGGCGCGACCACGCTCGGCGTGGTCGCCGGGATGCCCTTCGGGGACCTCGTGGACACCTTCACCGAGGGCCTCGGCAAGACCGTCGGCGACGTCGGCCTGCTCGTCGCGCTGGGCGCCATGCTCGGCAAGCTGCTCACCGACAGCGGCGGCGCCGACCAGGTCGTCGAGACGGTCATGCGCCGCACCACCAGCAAGACGCTGCCGTGGGCGATGGTGTTCATCGCCGCGCTGCTCGGCCTGCCGATGTTCTTCGAGGTCGGCGTCGTGCTGCTGGTCCCGGTCGTGGTCATGGTCGCCGCCCGGACTGAGCAGCCGATGCTGCGGATCGGCATCCCGGCGCTGGCCGGTCTGTCGATCCTGCACGGTCTCGTCCCGCCGCACCCCGGTCCGCTCGCCGCCGTCGACGCGCTGCACGTCGACCTCGGTCTGACGCTGGCGCTGGGCATCGTGGTGGCCATCCCGACCGCGATCGTCGCCGGTCCGCTGTTCGGCTCCTACATCGCCAAGCGCGTCGACCTGCCGCCGGCCACCCAGCTGCTGGGCAAGGCCCCCGAGCAGCAGGAGCACCCGCACCGGCCGAGCTTCTTCGCCGCCGTGGCGATGCTGCTGCTGCCGGTCGTGCTGATGCTCTGCAAGTCGGTCGCCGACCTGGCGCTGGCCGAGGACACGCTCGGCTACACGATCCTGGACACCATCGGCACGCCGGTCGTGGCGATGATGCTGACCGTCCTGATCGCGATCGTGGTGCTGGGCCGCGGCGCCCGGTTCTCCCGCTCCCAGCTGTCCGACGTCGTCGGCGGTTCGCTGCCCGCCATCGCCGGGATCATCCTGATCGTCGGTGCCGGTGGCGGTTTCAAGCAGACCCTCGTCGATTCCGGCGTGAACAACACGATCACCGACCTGGCCGCCGGGGCGAACCTGTCGCCGCTGGTGCTGGGCTGGCTGATCGCGGTCGGCATCCGCGTCGCGACGGGTTCGGCGACGGTCGCCACGATCTCGGCCGCGGGCATGGTCGCACCGCTGGTCATCGGCCTGCCGCCCGCTCAGGGCGCGCTGGTCGCGCTGGCGATCGGGTCCGGCTCGCTGTTCCTCTCGCACGTCAACGACGCCGGGTTCTGGCTGGTCAAGGAGTACTTCGGCATGACCGTCGGGCAGACCCTCAAGACCTGGTCGGCCATGGAGACCCTCCTGTCGGTCGTCTCCTTCGTCGTCATCCTCGGCATCTCCGCCGTCGTCTAGGAGGACACCCGAAACCCTCGAAGAACCCCTGGAATCCCCACCGGACTCCAGGGGTTCTTCCGTCC
>NZ_SMKS01000133.1:0-2515 GCF_004348435.1 Saccharopolyspora terrae
GTCGTGGTTTGTCAGGGGTGGGTTCGGGTGTTTCCCGGAGTCGTGGTGGTCGCCGGGTTTCTAGCGTGGCGGTATGAGGACTGGAAGCGCTGGGCTGTCGTGGCCGCTGATCGTGCTGCTCGGGGTGTTCGCCTTGGTGCGGCCGGTCCTGAACATCACCGGCGGCATGGACGTGCTCAGCAGGCCGGTGGGTCCGGTGCTGGTGACCGGGGTGATCTCGGTCGTGTGGCTCGTGGCGGTCGTGTGGTGGCGCAGCGAGCGGCCGGTGGGGACGTTGGCCTGCGCGGGCCTGGTGTACGGGGTGCTGGCGGTGGCGTTGAGCGCGGTGCTCTCGCCGATCCTGCACAGTGAGCTCACGGGTCCGCTGGTCACGCCCGGCGGGACCGGTGTGGTCATGGTCTTGTTGGTCAACGCTTGTTGGGGTGCGGTCGTGGGGCTGGTGGCCTCAGCGGTGGGTTCCCGGTTGCGGCGTGTGGGCCGGTAGTTCAGCTGGCGTCGTGGTGGCCGGTGCGGGCGGCTGATCGCTTGCTCGCCGGGATGGTGGGTCCATCTGGTGTGGCCACCGGTTGTGGTCCGGTCCGGAAGCGGCGACCGATCGAGTGGAGATGGCGGTATTCGTAGGTCGAGAGGGCCAGTGCGGTGGCGGCTCCGCCGAGGTTGAGGGTGAGCCAGACCGCCACGGGTGTGCCTTCGGTGGTGAACTCGACTAGCTCGTCGCAGGTGATCACGAGCATGACGAGCGGTGTGACTGGTGCCCGTAAGTCGGCTTCGCTGCGCTCATCTCACCCCGGTCGCTGACTGGGTCTGGTCGAGGCCAATGGTTCCAGCCGCGTGCGTGAGTTGTGTTGCGGTCGAGGGATCGGATTTCCGTGGAAGTCCGGTCCCTGATTTCCACTGAAATCCGGTCCGTTCTCGTGCGGGGGTCAGTGGTGGTGGAAGGTCACTTCTGGGTAGGTGTTGGTGGGGCCTTCCAGGAGGGGTTGTGGTGTTGCGCGCAGGTGGTGGTCGAGGAAGGCCGCGACGTAGTCGCGGGTGATCTGGGCGGTGCGGTGGCCGTCGAGGGGTTCGTCGGGAAGTCCGACGCCGAACTGCTCGGAGAGGACCGAGAAGTCGGTGAACGAGGAGTGGCTCGTGCCGGAGACGGTGAGCCAGCGCCGCCAGTCGGTGAGATGCGGCCAGCTGGTGTCCCAGGATTCGTCGGTGCCGTGGGGTCGGTGCTCAGGTGTGCCGACGATCATGAAGGGCCGGTTGAGGTCCTGGGCGAGTGCTGGGAAGAAGGTGCCGTCGAGGTTGAGCCCGGCGCTCACGCGCGGGTCGGCGTGCAGGACCTGCGCGGCGCTGGCGCCGCCGATGGAGTGGCCGACCATGGCGATCCGGTCAGGGCGCAGCGGTGTTGTGCGCGGGAGTTCGTCGAGGAAGAAGGCGACGTCGTCGACGCGGTTGCGCACCACTTTCGCGGGGTCGTCGGTTTCGCAGGCGATGCAGGTCGTGAGGCGGCCGTCGGGGAATTCGGTGGCCCGGGATTCGTGGTTGTGGCCGATGGCCGCCACGGCGTAGCCGCGGCTGGCGAGGTCTTCGGCCAGGCCGGTCAATGCGGCGCGGGGATGGGAGAAGCCGGGTGAGAGCACGACGAGCGGCAGCCTGGTCGACGTCGGTGGGCCGTTGCGGGCGTGGGTGCGGGTCGTGCTGAGGATGTCGTCGGGTACGTCGGGGACGCCTTCGAGGTGGTTGAGGATCTCGCGGGATTCGGCCGGGGTGACGTACTGGGCGGCGTGCCCGGATGGGTGCGCTGTGGGGTACCAGACGGTGGCCATGAGTTCGCGTCGTTGGTGCGGGACCCACGGGTCGGGTCGGTCGTGGTCGACCAGGTGCAGGCGCGTGTGGGCGATCGGCAGCGGGCCGCTGGGTTCGGGGAGCGCGAGGTGGGGTGGTGCCGCTGGTGCGGCGGTCGCGGTGGCGCCGAGCGTGGCAAGGCCGATGCTCAGGGCAACGGTGGTGAGCAGTGTTCGTCGCATACCGCGAGTGTCGTGTGCGGTGATCGCGGCTGCCTCGGGGTGAACCCTGGTCGGGTCCCGCACGTTTCACCTGATGACGTCGAAATCCCCTGATTGCGTCCAGTGGTGGGAGGATGCCCTGCGGTGACGGTCGGTGGTGAGGGAGTTGGGTGTGTCGGTGCAGCGGGTGGCCGGGGCGCGGGTGTCGGGTGCTGTGCCTGCTGAGGTGGTGGCGTCCGATGTGGAGTCGGCATTGTACTCGGCGGTGTGGGCGTGGAGCGTGGGTGATGTGGTGACCGCTCATCGCGCCGCGGTGCGGGCTCGGCGGGGCGATCCGGGGGGTGAGCTGGCGCGGTTGTTGGTGGAGTTCACCTCCGGGGATGCGGGTGGTGGTGTGTACGAGTCGCCTGCGGCGTTTCGGGCGTTCATCCGGGGTGGCGGGAACGTGGGTTTGTACGAGGCGGTCTCGGGTGTGTTGCGGGAGGTCTACCGGCGGGAGCGTCCGGGGTCGGTGCTGGATG
>NZ_SMKS01000134.1:0-2424 GCF_004348435.1 Saccharopolyspora terrae
GCGCCCCGCAGGCCCACCCGACCCAGCAGCCACCCTCCCAGGCCACGAAGCCGCAACCGACGCAGCAGGCCAACGCGATCTCGGCCGAGCTGGCGGAACTGCTCCGAACAGGTCCGTTCGAAGCCGCTCTGCGCACCGCGATCCGCTCCAGCCGCCTGAGCCTGGAGCGCATCCAGCACCGCCTGCGCGCCAGAGGCACGCCGGTCAGCATCACGGCGCTGAGCTACTGGCAGTCCGGCCGCCGCCGCCCCGAGCGCCCCGATTCGCTGCTCGCGCTGGCCCAGCTGGAGCAGGTCCTGGGCGTTCCGGAGAGCTCCCTGTCCGCGCTGCTCGGTCCGCCGCGCCCGCGCGGCCGCACCCGGCAGGCGTCCGCCGAGGCACCGCCGCTGAGCGCGCTGTGGTCGGAGCACGAGTCGGCCGCGGAGCTGCTCACCAAGATCGACACCAACCACGACAGCAAGCTGACCCGTCTGTCGCACCACGACGTGGTGCACGTCGATCAGCACGGTGACCTGCGCAAAATCCGCACCCGCAAGCTCGTTCGCGCGGAGACCAACAACGCCGACCGCTGGGTGATCATGTTCGACGGCGCGTCGTCGGTGGCCACGCCGCCGATCATCCGCCCGATCCGCTCGTGCCGGCTGGGCCAGGTGCTCACCGACCACGCGCGCGATCTGGTGGTCGCCGAGCTGCTGTTCGACCACGCGCTGGCGCGGGGCGAGACGCTGCTGCTCGAATACGAGATCATCGATCCGCCGACCGGTCCGAACGAGGCCGAGCACAGCTTCTGCCGCCTCTTCCGGCTGCCGGTTCGCCAGTACGTCGTGGAGTTGCAGTTCGATCCGGCGCACCCGCCGGCGGGCTGCGAGAGCTACGTCGGCGATTCGTCGATGCAGGAGGCCGAGCAGCCCAAGCCGCTCCAGGTGGATCGATTCGGGCGCGCGCACGCGGTCGCGCTGGACTTCGGCATGGGAGTCTTCGGCGTCCGCTGGCAGCCCGAGCAGCAGAGCCAGCTGCCGGAGGCGGAGTAACCCGGTCCAGCTACCTGGTTCACCCACCCCTCTGCACGCGCCGTAACGAAGACTCGAACAATTCAAGAAACCGCGAGAACTCCCGATCAGCGCGTCCTACCATTCGAGAAACAATGGCCGGGCGCGGTCGCATCACAAAAGAACTCCGGATTGCGGCTGCTTCCGACGAAAGCGCCGATCGTTTCCGAAATTGCCAGGAGGCCGAGCCGGCGCGGGCTCGGCCTCCTGCTCTTGGCCGGGGCGTGACCGTTCGGTGAACGTCCGCCAACTTGTCCATACAGGTGGCCGTCGTGGCTGGCAGGATGCCGGGCATGACTGCTCCTGCCCGCGCTCTCGGCGTCGCTCTCTCCGCCCGGTGGGAAGGCGTCGGCGAGCCGTTCACCCTCGTCGAGTCGCCCCTCCCGGACGACCTGGAGGCCGGCGAGGTCCTGGTCGAGATCGAACTGGCGACGGTCTGCGGGAGTGATCTGCACACGGCCACCGGCGGTCGCCCCGCCCCCTCGCCAGGCGTGCTCGGGCACGAGCAGGTCGGCCGCGTCATCGCGGTGGGCCCCGGCGAGGCGCCCCGCTGCCTGGATTCGACTCCGGTGACGCCCGGTCTCCGCGTGGTGTGGTCGGTGGCCGCCTCCTGCCTGCGCTGCGCGCGCTGCCTGGCGGGGATGCCGCAGAAGTGCCTGCACCTGCGCAAGTACGGGCACGAGGCGTGGGACGACGAGCGGCCGCTGCGCGGAGGTTTCGCCACGCACTGCCTGCTGATGCCGGGCACCGCGATCGCCGCGGTCGACGAGTCGCTGCCCGCGGAGGTCGCCGCGCCGGTGTCCTGCGCGACCGCGACGGTCGCCGCCGTCGTCGCCGCGGCGGGACCCATCGAGCCTGGAGCTCGGGCGCTGGTCAACGGAGCCGGGATGCTCGGGCTGACGGCGGTGGCGATGCTCTCGGCGGCCGGCGCCCACGTGGTGGCGGTCGACCCGCATCCGCTGCGCCGCGAGCAGGCGCTGGCCTTCGGGGCGTCGGAGGCGGAACCGGCCGGGAACCCGGTCGGCGAGGTGGACGTCGCGCTCGAGCTGTCCGGCGCCACCGGTGCGGTGCAGTCCTGCCTGGACTCCCTCGCGGTCGGCGGAGTCGCGGTGCTGGCCGGTTCGGTGTCGCCGGGACCGGCGGTCCAGTTGGATCCGGAGCGGCTGGTGCGCGGCCTGAACCGGATCGTCGGCGTGCACAACTACCACCCGCGCGACCTGCTCACGGCCGTCGACTTCATCACCGAGCACCACCGCACCCGCCCGTTCGGAGACCTGGTCGCGGGCCGCTACAGCCTCACCGAGCTCGACGCGGCCTTCGCAGCCGTCCGCCGAGCCGAAGCTCCCCGCCAGGCCATCGCCCCCTGACCCCGAGC
>NZ_SMKS01000135.1:0-2113 GCF_004348435.1 Saccharopolyspora terrae
GCCACGACGGGCCACAGCGACCACGTCATCACGAAACTCCTGCGGGTAAGGCTTGGGCACGACGACATCCTTCCAAGTGAGGCCGAAGCCTCACACGTCAGGTGTCAACCAAACCCTGGGCAGACCCCCTAGATGCGGTTGAGTGCAGTTTAACGCACATCCATCCTCCCAAAATCCTCCCAAATCTTTACTCCCAAAGATCAACGACGGCGGGAATGACCGCCGCCCCACTCTCGTCGCGGTGTGACCTATCCCGCAGTCCCGGGTGTGCGCTCGGCGAGTCATAACCACCTACCCGAACGGCTCACAGCCCTCCACTGCTGCGACGGCGGGACAGAGACCTGCGTGGAGAGCACGCCATCGGGGCGCGCCCAAGCTCTTCCGATCCCCGGATCACCTCCACATGTGTGGAGAGCACTGGTCCAAGCTTCGAACCAGAACACGCTGCGCGGGCCACCTCCACGTGCGTAGAGAGCACGACCAGGCGACGCACGGACCCTCGATGAATTTCGGACCACCTCCACGTACGTGGAGAACACATCGAGTTCCCGCTCCCTACCAGCCCCTGCACGGATCACCTCCACGTACGTGGAGAGCACCGTCAGCTGCGCCACCTCGCCTACGACCGGAACGGACCACCTCCACATGCGTGGAGAGCACCCAGACGCGGACTTTGACGACCTTGATGCCAGCGGACCACCTCCACGTGCGTGGAGAGCACGGGCCCCACCTGGGAAATCAGGAAACACGGGGACGGACCACCTCCACGTGCGTGGAGAGCACACTCCTTGACGTGGTCTTTTAGAACGGCGCTTGCACGTTTTCGCACCGACGCGGCAACCCGATGGACCTCCGCCTTGTTCCGCACGACATGAAGTCCATTCCCTTTCCGCGTTCGGCATCGCCACTCGATAGCATCCCGCTTGGCGAGAATTTTGGGTGGCTCGGCGACGATGCGACCGTGGCCTAAAGTGCGTCCTTCATCGACGGATCCGAGCCAATCGAGGTTTCGAGAGGGGCACCATCGTCGGCCCGCCTCCGAAGTTTGCAACACCGAGGGACAGCAGCATGATGAACCCTATGCCTGAACACCCGGCAGCGGATCATCGATCGATCGCGTTCGTGTCTCGAAACGAGCAACCGTCGCTGTAAAATCGCAGTTCACGAAGTGTCTTCTCCACGCACGTGAAGGTAGTCCGCCATATCTGCCCGGGTACAGGACCCCATCTGAGTCTTCTCCACGCAAGTGAAGGTAGTCCGGGCGCTATCGCGTCTGTTCTAGAGGCGGTCGAGTCTTCTCCACGCACGTGGAGGTGTTCCGTCGTTCCACACCGCATCAGCACCCCCGTCGGGGTCTTCTCCACGCACGTGGAGGTGGTCCGACGTCGCAGTCGCGGATGTCGGACATCCCCGGGTTTTCTCCACGCACGTGGAGGTGGTCCGGTGTCCATGATCTCCCCGGTGGCGTCGGTGACGTCTTCTCTACGCACGTGGAGGTGGCACGCCCGCTGGGTGACCGACCAGATCACCGGTACCGCCTTCTCCACGCACGTGAAGGTGCTCCGCCTCCGTGTCGGCGGGCGTGTCTTGTGGTTCGCCTCGTCCTCTTCACGCAGGTGGCGTAAGCAACCAACCAGGTTGGCCGCGCAACTCTGCTCCAGCCTCCGCCGGGACGGCACTGGGATTAGGAGTTGCACTCGCTGTCGTGCCCCGAGCAACACCTCTGAGTGGCACACCCGTCACCGGTGCTTGATCAGCGTCCGCAGATGCTCTTCGGCGTGGTGGACCGCGGTGTTGATGTCCTGGGTCTGGCCTGCGGACATCGTTCGTTGGCCGAGGCCTGAGACCGTGAGTACGGCGGCGAGTTGGTGTCTTTGTTCAGTGGTGAGGTGGGCATAGAGCGTCTGGTTCCTCAGTGCTTCGCGGGCGGCGTAAGCGTCGGAGAGCGCGGCGGAGACGACCGTCTGTCGCAACTGCGTGAGGGCTCTAGGGGGTGTCCTTAAAGTGGGTGTGGGTGACCTGGTTTGATCTTGGTTGATGGTGCGTAGGCATGAGCTGACTGATGAGCAGTGGCAGGTCATCGAGGCGTTGTTGCCGGCCTCGGGTGTGGCGG
>NZ_SMKS01000136.1:0-1908 GCF_004348435.1 Saccharopolyspora terrae
CCGTCCGAGGATTTCGCGGCGCAGGCCAACGCCACGTCGGCGCTCTACGGCCAGGCCGATGCGGACCGCGAGGCGTTCTGGGCCGAGCAGGCATCGCGGTTGCAGTGGGACACCGAGTGGGACCAGGTCCTGGACTGGTCGGGCGCGCCGTTCGCGAAGTGGTTCGTCGGCGGCACGCTCAACGTGGCCTACAACTGCGCCGACCGGCACGTCGAAGCCGGCCACGGCGACCGCGTCGCGATCCACTGGGAAGGCGAACCCGGCGACACCCGCGCCATCACCTACGCCGAACTCCAGCGCGAGGTCTCCCGCACCGCCAACGCCCTCACCGAACTCGGCGTCGGCAAGGGCGACCGGGTCGCGATCTACCTGCCGATGCTGCCCGAGGCCGTGTTCTCCATGCTGGCCTGCGCCCGCCTCGGCGCCCTGCACAGCGTCGTGTTCGGCGGCTTCTCCGCCGAAGCGCTGCGCTCCCGCATCAACGACGCCCAGGCCAAGGTCGTCATCACCGCCGACGGCCAGTACCGCCGCGGCAAAGCCCTCCCGCTCAAGGCCAGCGTCGACGACGCCATCGCCGAAGCCCCCAGCGTCGAGCACGTCCTGGTCGTCCAGCGCACCAGCACCGACGTCACCTGGAACGACTCCCGCGACAAGTGGTGGCACGAGGTTGTCGACCCCCAGCCCGAGACCCACACCCCGGAGGCCTTCGACAGCGAACACCCGCTGTTCATCCTCTACACCTCCGGCACCACCGGACGCCCCAAGGGCATCCTGCACACCTCCGGCGGCTACCTCACCCAAGCCGCCTACACCCACCACCACGTCTTCGACCTCAAACCCGACACCGACGTCTACTGGTGCACCGCCGACATCGGCTGGGTCACCGGCCACACCTACATCGTCTACGGCCCCCTGGCCAACGGCGCCACCCAGGTCATCTACGAAGGCACCCCCAACACCCCCCACGAGGGCCGGCACTGGGAAATCGTGCAGAAGTACGGCGTCACGATCTACTACACCGCCCCCACCACCATCCGCACCTTCATGAAGTGGGGCGCGGACATCCCCGCCAAGTACGACCTGTCCTCGCTGCGAGTGCTCGGCTCGGTCGGCGAACCCATCAACCCCGAAGCCTGGATCTGGTACCGCACCAACATCGGCTCCGACCGCACCCCCATCGTCGACACCTGGTGGCAAACCGAAACCGGCGCCATCATGATCTCACCGCTGCCCGGCGTCACCGCCACCAAACCCGGCTCCGCGCAAACCCCGCTACCCGGCATCTCCGCCAAGGTCGTCGACGAACAGGGCCAGGAAGTCGGACCCGGCGGCGGCGGACTCCTCGTCCTCGACAAGCCCTGGCCCTCCATGCTGCGCGGCATCTGGGGCGACGACGAACGCTACAAGGACACCTACTGGTCCAAGTTCGCCGACCTGGGCTTCTACTTCGCCGGCGACGGCGCGAAATACGACACCGACGGCGACCTGTGGCTGCTCGGCCGCGTCGACGACGTCATGAACGTCTCCGGCCACCGCATCTCCACCACCGAAGTCGAATCCGCACTCGTCTCCCACCCCAACGTCGCCGAAGCCGCCGTCGTCGGCGCCAGCGACCCCACCACCGGACAAGGCATCGTCGCCTTCGTCATCCTGCGCGGCGGCGTCGCCGACGAAGCCGGCGGCGAAGCCGCACTCGCCGAACTGCGCAACCACGTGTCCAAGGAAATCGGCCCGATCGCCAAACCCCGCCAGATCATGGTCGTGCCCGAACTCCCCAAGACCCGCTCCGGCAAGATCATGCGCCGCCTGCTGCGCGACGTCGCCGAGAACCGCGAAGTCGGCGACGTCTCCACCCTCGCCGACTCCTCGGTCATGGACCTCATCTCCAAGGGTCTCAAGTCCGGCGAC
>NZ_SMKS01000137.1:0-1894 GCF_004348435.1 Saccharopolyspora terrae
GACCGCGCCAGCGGAGCGAACACCTCCGCCGCGAACTCCTCCAACCGGCCACGCACCCGAGCGAGATCACCCTGCTTCACAAAACAAGATCATCCCACACCAAGATCCACACCTAACAAAGCACTACACCTAGGCCGTGTTCTGGGTAGCGGGTGAGTCTTGGGCGGATAGCTCTACGGCCAGTTCCATACAGCGCAGGCGGGCTGGGGAGAAGTCGTAGGGCATCTTGCCGATGGCTTCGAGCGCGCTCATGGAGTCAGCCCCCCGCCTGCCAGAGCTGAGGTCGGTCTCGTCCTCGCCGTCATCGGCGGTAGCAGAGTGCAGAGTGTCCCAGGCGTCGTAGAGGGCATCGTCGTCCTTGTCCAGGCCGGACTCCTCGATGACGGCGTGCAGGGCGCTTTCGAAGGCGTGCCGCTCGGCGGCCACTTGAGCCACCCGTGGATCATCGACGGCGACGCTGTCATCGAGTGCCTCCTCGGCGTCATCGATGCGGTCGGACTCCTCCCGCAGAGTGGGATGCGTGGCCAGGACGACGAAGCGGGTGGCCTGGATGGCCGCGGCGAGCGGGCCGAAGATCCGCTCAGTGACCAGCAGACTGTCCAGGTCCGCCTGACGCAGGGAGTCCTCGGGCAGGTTCTTGAGGCGTTCGGTGACGAAGTCGGAGAGCAGGCCCATCCGGCTGCCTTCGGTGCGCATCCGCTGCACGGCGGTCCGTTGCCGCCGCAATTCCGCCTCCTGCTCGGCGAGGGTTTCCTCCAGCCGCTCCAGGATGCCCGCGATACCGTCTCCGCTGTCCGCACCGGCGGAAGCCATGCCGGTGGTAAAGGCGTCACGGATGTCGTCCAGGGCGATCCCGGCGTTGGCCATCTTGCGAATCCACAGCAGGCGGATCATGTCCCCGTACCCGTAGCGGCGGCGGTCATCACCGCCCCGCTCAGGCTCGGGGAGCAGCCCGATCTCGTGGTAATGGCGAATCGCCCGTGGCGTGCTGCCGGCGAAGGCCGCCGCGTCACCGATCTTGACCTGGCGGGGTGGCATGAAAGACGAATGCATGAGCAGGGACCTTTTCTCAAGGGATCGGGACGTAAGTCCACTGGACCACATGCCGCTACGGAAGGTGCAACCCTGGACACACCGCCCCGCGCCAATGCCAGTAAATGTGCTCTTCCTCCGTGATGACCGCAGGGCCGTCGTTTCCTGCTGGAGCATCCGCACAAGTCACTGATGAATCGCCGTGACCTGAACCGTTGCCTCGAACCGAACCGCGAGTTGGTCAAACCGGGTGCCACGGCCCGGTGCTGCTTGAGACGGCTGACCCCGCATTCGACCGCGTGCCGGGCCTTGCAGTCCTCGCGGTTGCAGAAGGACGGACGGCCACCGCCACGTCCGCGGCGCCTGCGGTTGCGCCGCCGGCCCGCTACCACCGCTATCTGCCGGACTGCGTCATGCTGGTCAGCCATGAGGGTCTTCGGAGAGGAGACTCTCGGCACCGCGTGGCGGCGCCTGCGGTGGGGCCACCGGTACTGATCGGCGTCACGAATCCTGGTTGCTCCAGGCTCAGGCAAGCGATGCATGGCCGGTGAGCTCGCGGAGCGGTTCAACCAGTACCACCTGATCGACGGCGGGGTCTGGGCCGTCGACCAGGTGGTACCGACCTATCGGGGGGAGGGCAGGTCGGTCAGGTAGCTTGCCCTGATCGTGGGGCCGACCACGGTCGACTTCACCCGTTCTTCTCCGGTGATCCGCTTGGACAGGTATCCGCGGACCAGGTCCTTGGCCTCGGCCAGCATGGCCTGGTCGCCGTGGGGATCGCGCCGGAACGCCAGGTGCAGCACGGCGTCCGCGGCTTCGACGGCCACGGTCAGCGGCAGGGCGAGGTCGGCCGGGTCGAGCT
>NZ_SMKS01000013.1:0-104600 GCF_004348435.1 Saccharopolyspora terrae
CCCGAACCCGCCACCCCCAGCTCCCCGATTACCGCCGTGTTCAGACCCGGATTACTCCCGTATTCAGGTCCCCGAATACCGCAGTAATCCGTCACCTGAACACGGCGGTAATCGGACGGGTGAGGGCCGGGGTGGTCGATGGTCGACCGCTCCGGCCCTCGTATCACGCCGCGGGAGTCAGGAGGCGGGGACGACGGCGACGCCGCCCCACTCCTCGTTGATGAAGTCCTTGACCTGCTGGCTGCGCAGCAGCTCGGCGAGCTTGAGCACGCGCGGGTCCTTGGCCAGCGCCGGGCTGGTCACCAGACCGTTGGCGTAGGGGTTGCCCTGCGCGTTCTCCACCAGCAGCGGGTTCGACAGCTTCGCCTTGATCGCGTAGTTGCCGTTGACCACCGCGGCGGCCGCGTCGTCGACCGAACGCGGCAGCTGGTCCGGGGACAGGTCCTTGAGCTGGATGTTCTTCGGGTTCTCCGCGATGGCGGCGTCCAGCCGGGTGCCGACGGCGGCCTCCGGCTTGAGCTTGATCAGACCGCCCTGCTCCAGCAGCTTCAGGCCGCGGAACTGGTTGGCCGGGTCGTTGGACAGCGTCACCGTGGCGCCCGCGGGCAGGTCGGCCAGCGACTTGGCCTGCTTGGAGTAGACGGCCAGCGGCTCCAGGTGCACCGGCTCGATCCAGGTGAACTCGCCACCGCGCTCCTTGCGGTACTCCTCCAGGTACGGCACGTGCTGGAAGTAATTCGCGTCCAGCTCGCCGTTGGCGACGGCCTCGTTCGGCCGGTTGTAGTCGTCGAACTTCTCGATCTCGATGTCGATCCCGGCCTGCTGGGCCAGGTTGTCGTCGACGTACTGCAGGATCTCGCCGTGCGGCGTGGGGCTGACGCCGATCTTCAGCGGCGCGTTGGGGTCTTCGGCGGCGGAACCACCACCGCAAGCGGCCAGCAGAACCCCGGCCGAGGCGAGCAGTGCGGCGAAGCGCAAACGCATGTCGTGCGTCCTTTCAACGAGCCTGTTTTTCAGGCAGGCAGACGTCGCGCACCGTCCTCGTGGGACGGACGCGGGAGAAAACGGGTTCGGTTCCCGGGGATTCAGCCGGCGGCGGTGCGCCGGCGGTCGACGAGCTTGGCGGTGCGATCGGTGATCAGCTGCATCGCGAAGGCCAGCAGTCCCAGCACGACGACGGACCCGTAGAGGATCCGGTCGTCGTAGCCCTGGTAGCCGTCCTGGATCGCGGTCGTGCCCAGGCCACCGCCGCCGATGGCGCCGGCCATCGCGGCGTAGCCGATCAGCGCCACCGCGGTGACGCCGACGGCTCCGACCAGCGCGGCTCGGGCCTCGCCGAGCAGCACCGTCCACACGATCCGCAGCCTGCTGGAACCGGTCGTGATCGCGGCTTCCACCACGGTGAAACCGACCTCGCGCAACGCGTTCTGCGTCAGCCGCGCGAAGAACGGGATCGCACCGATGGTCAGCGGAACGATCACCGCGCTGCTGCCGATCGAGGTCCCGATCAGCAGCCGGGTGAACGACGCCAGCACCACCAGCAGCACCACGAAGGGCACCGAGCGCACCACGTCCACGATCACGCCGAGCACCTTGTTCAGCACCGGTTTCGGGTTCAGCCCGACCGGAGAGGTCAGGTGCAGCAGCACACCCAGCGGCAACCCGCCGACCACGGCCAGCACGGTCGCCACCAGCACCATGTAAAGCGTTTCGAGCGTTGCCTCGCCCAGTAGTTCGCCGACCTCCGACCAGGGGGTCACATCAGTCACGCAGCAGCAACTCCGTCAACGCTCACCGGGGCGCGCCGGACGTGCGCGTCCCGCTCGATCATCCACTTCAGCGCCGCCTCGGAGCGCTCACCGGTCAGGCCGATCTTGAACTTGGCGACCGGGGTGTCACCGAGGCGGGTCAGGCCACCGCCCAGGATCGCCAGGTCGACGGCGAACCGGTTGGAGGCCTCGGGGAGCAGCGCTCCCACTGCGGCGAAGCCGACCAGCACGATCTCGGCGACCACGTCGTGGCGGCCCGAAGTCGGGCGCAGCGACTCGGCCTGGTCGGTCTGGGGCAGCAGGGTGCCGCTGACCTTGCTGCCGGGCTCGGAGACGAGGTCCAGGACCTTGCCGTGCTCGACGACCTGGCCGTCTTCGAGCACCGCGACGTCGTCGGCGATCTTGCGCACCACCGCCATGTCGTGGGTGACCACCAGGACGGTGACGCCGAGCTCGGCACGCGCGCGGTCGAGCACGGTCAGCACCGAGTCGGTGGTGGACGGGTCCAGCGCGGAGGTCGGCTCATCGGCCAGCAGCACCGAGGGCTTGGCCGCCAGCGCGCGGGCGACCGCGATGCGCTGGCGCTGCCCACCGGAGAGCTGGTCCGGGTAGACCGACGCCTTGTCGGTCAGGCCGACGAGGTCGAGGAGTTCGCCGACGCGGTTGCGCCGCTGCGGACCGCCGATGCCGGCGGCCTCCAGCGGCAGCGCGACGTTGCCCGCGGCGGTGCGCTGGCGCAGCAGCGAATCACCTTGCGGCACAACGCCGATCTGCCTGCGAGCGGCGCGCAGGGCCTTGCCGTCCAGCGACACGAGGTCGGTGCCGTCGACGCGGATGGCACCGCCGTCGGGCTTCTCCAGCAGCGCGATGCACCGGGCCAGCGTCGACTTCCCCGCTCCGCTCGGTCCGACCACGCCGCACACCGAACCCGCGTTGACCTCCATCGACACGCCGTCGAGGGCGCGGACGGTGCTGCCGTTGTGCTGGAACGACTTGGTCAGGTTCTCGACTGAGATCACGATCTGCTCCACATCAGCTCGCGATGGCCGCGCCCGCGTTCGGGCAGCAGCCATGGGGAACTTCTAAGGGAAAAGGAAGAGGGGAAGGGCCAGGTCACATCTCGCGACGACAGGCGCAGGTCGTGCGCCTTCCGTGGTCGATGAACCGTCGCTGCGTGAGCAGTTCCCTGATGTGGGGTACCTCGAACCGGGCGTCGCCGGTGGCAGACAGGTTCGCTAACCGCGCGTTGGAATCCACAGCTACTCCATCGGTCCTGGCGTTAGCACCTGCCCGCGATGGGTGGTTGCTGCGGCGTCAACAAGCCAGGTCTCTCAGCCGCTCGGGATGGATTTCCCGAATAGTAGACCCCATCGACAGGGCCCGACGCAAGCTGATAGCAGTCACTGACCGAAATCGTTTGCCACATCACATACCGAGCGGAGCGGGAATTTTTCCGCAGAGGGTGGCGTTTTCGTCACCCTCAGTGATGTAGCAGCGCGTGGCCGCAAGCCGCCGGACGAGTGGTTCAGCTGCTCGACCCGGATGACGCGGCCTCCGCGATCCGGGCGAAATCGGCGATCCGCAACTGCTCTCCGCGCGTCGTCGGGTCGATCCCGGCCGCGCGCAACAGCTCCTCCGCCCGAGCCGCCGAACCGGCCCACCCGGACAGCGCGCCGCGCAACGTCTTGCGCCGCTGCGCGAAGGCGGCGTCCACCACGCGGAAGACGTCCTGCCGCGAGGCGCTCGACGGCGGGTCGACGCGGTGGAAGGAGACCAGCCCGGAGTCCACGTTCGGCACCGGCCAGAACACCTTGCGCGGCACCGGGCCCGCGCGGCGCACGTCGGCGTACCAGGCCGCCTTCGCGCTCGGCACGCCGTAGACGCGGCTGCCGGGCTCGGCGGCCATCCGGTCGGCGACCTCGGACTGGACCATGACCAGCCCCTTGCGCAGGCTCGGCAACTCGGCCAGCAGGTGCAGCACCACGGGCACCGCGACGTTGTAGGGCAGGTTGGCGACCAGCGCCGTCGGCGGCTTCGGGAAGTCGGCCGCCTGGACCCGCAGCGCGTCGGCGGGCAGCACGGTCAGCCGGTCGGCCAGCTGCGGCGCGAATTCCTGAGCCGTGCGCGGCAGCCGCTCAGCCAGGACCGGGTCGATCTCCACGGCGGTGACCGCACCGGCGACCGGGAGCAGCGCGAGCGTCAGCGAGCCCAGGCCGGGACCGACCTCCAGCGCGACGTCGTCGGGGCCGACCTCGGCCGCCGAGACGATGCGGCGCACCGTGTTCGGGTCGTGCACGAAGTTCTGACCGAGCTTCTTCGTCGGTTTGATGCCGAGCTCGTCGGCCAACCGGCGCACGTCGGCCGGCCCCAGCAAAGACGCCCCCTGCTCATCCACGCCGATGAACCTACCCGCGCCGGTTTCGACCAATCTCACCAGGTCGAAGCGGCGAAGCCGCTCTCTCTTCGCCCCACCTGGCAACTCGCACCGCCGCGGGTTCTCAGCGGCTCTCTGGCGAGGACAGCCACTCCGCCGTGTATTGGACATACATCAGGAGTGGCACCCGCAGTCCAGAGAGCCGCTGAGGTTCCGCTACTCGCACCGCTACGCACGATGAGCGGTGCACAGTTCTCGTCAGTCCAGGCCGAGCTTGGAGGAGCAGGACGGCCAGGCGCCGTAGCTGCCTCCGCGGGCGTCGCGGACCTTCTCGGCGACCGCGATCTGCTGCTCGCGGCTGGCCTGGTGCGGGTACGGGGCGTACTGGTCGCCGCCGTAGGCGTCCCAGGTGGACTTGTCGAACTGCAGGCCACCGTAGTAACCGTTGCCGCTGTTCATGGCCCAGTTGCCGGTCGCCTCGCACTGGACGAGCTTGTCCCAGACCGCGCTGTTGGGCGCGGCCTTGCCACCGACGCGGACGACCTTCTCGACCGGCGCCTTGGTGACCTTCTCGTCGATGACCTCGCGCCCCGACTCCTCGCCGTTGCGCGTGGAGACGCGGGTGAACTGGATCTTCTCGCCGGCCTCGCCGGGAGACTCGACCCGCTCCTCGCCCTTGAACATCGAGTTGTCGACGATCTCGCGGACCGGCGGCGGAACCGGCACGGTCACGCTGATCACGGAGCTCTGCAGCCGGTCGATGCGCACCTCGGCGCCGGTGACCAGCTTGGCGTCGGCGCCCGGGGTGACCTTGTCATCCGGACCGAGCTTGAGCTTGCGCTCCTTGACGAGCTCGTCGATGTTGGCGGCGGTGGTGGTCAGCTGCTGCGGCGCACCACTGCCGTCGATGAGCGTGATGTCCTTCTGCGTGCGGACCGACAGCTCCATGCCCTGCTCGGGCACCGGCATGTTGCGGTCGGCGTTGAGGACGGCACCGTCGGCGTTGACGCCGAGCTGGCGCAGGGCCTGCTCGACGGTCACCGAGCGGACCCACTCCTCGCGGACCTCGCCGTCGACGTTGAGCTTGAGAAGGCGACCGCGGTCGAGGGTGATCGTCTCGCCGTGGCCGACCTCGGCCTGCGGGGAGGGGCTCAGCGCGTCGTGCGCGCCGACTCGGATGCCCTGGTCCTCCAGGACCTCGCCCACGGTGTCGTCGTAGGTGTTGACGGTGCGCGTCTGCCCGTCCACCTCGACGGTGACCGACTTGTCCATCGCGGCGGCGGCGCCACCGGTGCCGGTCAAGCTCAGCAGCACACCGGCGACCGCGCCCTTGAGGAAGCGGCGCTTCCAGACGGTCATCGCCTCGGTGACCTGCTGCGGCGGGACGGCGCCCGCCTCGCCCTCGGGCATCGCCTCGAGGAAGTCCATCGGCGGCAGGACGGTCGTCTCGGCGTTGATCAGCCGGATGACCTCGTCGACGTCGATCTCGGCCGTCGCGAGCACGTCCTCGGCGTCGGGGCCGAGCACGTCGTAGACGTCTTGCGGGGTGATCTCGAAAGCGCCCGGCGGGAAGCTCGGGTGCTCGTCGGACCACTGCGGGTCCGGGCGGTCGAGCAGTCCTACCGCGGTGTGCTGCTCGGTCGGCTGGACCGGGGTGAACCAGTCAGTCGCCGCGTCAAAGGAATCGGCCCAGTAGCCGTCGTTCCGCGGGGTCGCGAAACCGGCATGGCTGGGCTCGCCACGTCCGTTCACAGGGTCGTTACCTCCCGAAGGCGCAAAGTCGCGACCGCGAAGAACTGAACGTGAGAAGCGTTGGGCGAGTTCATGTTTCTCGCGCAACCCCTCTCGGTCCTCGCGTGCGCACAACCTTCGTGCTTCGTGTCTGTATCCGACTCCCGCAAGCCAATTGCCGCCTAGTCCGCCGCGAGCTCCTTGCGCTCACCGCAGACTTCCCCGACGTACACCGGCGAGACTAACGGGCGTTCCCCATGACTGGTTGTCATCGGTTACGGGGCCGAGACTCTACCGTGATCATGCGGGGCCGCCAAGGACCCGATTCGGACATGTGAGTCCGATTACGCTTGTTTGCCACGCAACCCGACACGATCTGTAATCAAGATCGGTAAAAATTAGTCCATTCGGGGGGCACCTACAGGATTCGTTAGCCGCGACCTGAGTCGCTTGCGTGACATATAACACGCGGCCGAAAGGCGCTGTAACCCATGATCAACGGGGGTGCGGGCCAGCGAGAACGGCTCCAGACATCGGTTCGGCCCGAGCACGGAGCGCGCTCGGGCCGAACCTCCCCTCCCCACGCACGAGGGAAACGAATTCCCCTCGCGACGATCTTTCGCGTTGTTGCGGCGACTTCACGTCATCGCGGCAGACCCAGCTTCCGCGAGCACGCCGGCCAGGCGCCGTAACCGCCGCGGGCGTCGCGCACCTTCTGCGCGATCTCGATCTGCTGCTCGCGCGACGCGCGATGCGGGTAGCGGTTGTACCGCTCACCGCCGTGAGCCGCCCAGGTGCTGCGGTTGAACTGCAGGCCGCCGTAGTAGCCGTTTCCGGTGTTGGCCGCCCAGTTGCCGCCGGACTCGCACCTCGCGAGCCGGTCCCACACCGCAGCTCGATCGTCATTCGGGGCTGCCGCGGCGTTCGGGGCCACCGCGACCAGGGCGCTACCGCTGATGGCGACAGCAGCCGCCACGGTCCACTTCGTGAATCTATGCAACTTCACTGCACATCCTCACAACCGATGGTTCCGGTGTGGGAGGACCTCCGCAGTCGAGTTCCCCGCGGAGTTCGGGGTGTCCCCCCGTTCCGGCTTCCACTGTGGACGGTAGGAGTCGGCGTGCGGACCGCAAGCGGGCGCAGGAGGAGACCTCCTACCAGAAACCGCAGCGTAGGGGACTACAGGGCTGTGATTACCCCTGTTCGAGGCCGAACACTCGCTCAGCCGTGGCCGTGGTGGCTACAGCGAGCTCATCGACGTTCATGCCACGGAGTTCGGCGAGGTCACGAAGGGTGTAATTGACGCAGTAAGGCTGATTCGGCCGCCCCCGGAACGGGTGCGGCGTCAGGAACGGCGCGTCGGTCTCCACCAGCATCTGCTCCAGCGGGACCGCTTCCGCCGCCTCCCGAAGGCCCTTCGCGTTGCGGAAGGTCGCCGTGCCGGCGAAGGAGAGCACGTAGCCGGCGTCCACGCAGGACTTCGCGAACTCGGCGTCACCGGAGAAGCAGTGGAAGACCACCGTCTCCGGCGCGCCCTCCTCGTCGAGGATGCGCAGGATGTCGTCGTGCGCCTCGCGGTCGTGGATCATCAGCGGCTTGCCGATCCGCTTCGCGAGGTCGATGTGCCAGCGGAACGCCTGCTGCTGCGGCTCCGGCGGCGAGTAGTCCCAGTAGTAGTCGAGCCCGGTCTCACCGACGGCGACCACGCGCGGGTGGGCGGCCAACTCCTCCAGCGCGGCGCGGTCCTCGTCGCCGAAGTCCTTGGTGCGGGTCGGGTGCAGCGCCACGGCGGCGAAGACCCGGTCGTCCCAGGTGGCGGCCTCAACGGCCCAGCGCGCGGAGTCGATGTCGTCGGCGACGGTCACGACGCGGCCGACACCGGCGCTCTGCGCGCGGTCGAGCATCTCGCGGACGTCCTCGGCGGTCTTGGCGCCGCAGGCGTCGAGGTGAGTGTGAGCGTCGACGGCAGCTGCCGCCAGCGCCTCGGGCACCGGCGGCAGCTCCTGCCTCTTGTCCTTCTTGCTCATCAGGACTGCTGGATCGGGGCCCACTCCGGGCCGGTCTCGCCGAGTTCGGCGTCGAGCTTGGCGAACAGCGGCTTCGGCTTGTCCAGCGGGCGTCCCACCTCGATGTCGGTGGACTCCCACTTGGCCTGCTCGGCGGCGTACTCGCCCATCAGCACCGGGTAGGACATCGACGGCTCGTCGAGGTCGTCGACCTCGCGGATCTCCGGCTGCGCCGCCCAGACCCCGGTGCCGCCCAGCAGCTCGTGCACCTTCTGCGCGGAGTGCGGCAGGAACGGCGTGAGCAGGGTGTTGGCGTCGGAGACGACCTGCAGCGCGGTGTGCAGCACCGCGTCGCGGCGGTCCGGGTCCTCCTTGAGCTTCCACGGCTCCTGGTCGGACAGGTACTTGTTGGCCGCCGAGACCACCCGCATCGCCTCCTGCGACGCGAGTTTGAACCGCGAGCTGCGCAGGTGCGCTCCGACGGTGTCGAAGGCGGCGCGCGCCTGCGCCTTGAGCTCCTCGTCCGCGGGAGCGGGAGCGGTCGGTGCGGGGACCGCGCCGTTGTTCTTGGCCGCCATCGAGATGGACCGGTTGACCAGGTTGCCCCACTCGTTGGCCAGCTCGAAGTTGGTGCGGCGGACGAACTCGTCCCAGGTGAAGTCGGTGTCCTGGTTCTCCGGGCCGGCCACCGAGATGAAGTAGCGCAGGGTGTCCGGGCCGAACTCGCGCAGGAAGTCGCGCACGTAGATCACGGTGCCGCGCGAGGTGGAGAACTTCGAGCCGCTCATGGTGAGGAACTCGCTGGAGACCACCTCGCCGGGCAGGTTCAGCTCGCCGAACGGGCCGGTCGTGCCGCCCTTGTCGCCCTGACCGTTGTGCCCCATCAGCAGGGTCGGCCAGATCTGGGCGTGGAAGGTGATGTTGTCCTTGCCCATGAAGTAGTAGCCCTGGGCCGACGGGTCGGTCCACCACTGCTTCCAGGCGTCGGGGTCGCCGGTGCGGCGGGCCCACTCGACGCTGGCCGACAGGTAGCCGATGACGGCGTCGAACCACACGTAGAAGCGCTTCATCGGCTGGTCGCGCCAGCCGTCCAGCGGGATCGGCACGCCCCAGTCGAGGTCGCGGCTGATCGCGCGCGGGCGCATGTCCTCGACCAGGTTCTGCGCGAACTTGAGCACGTTCGGCCGCCAGCCGTCCCGGGTGGACAGCCACTTGCCCAGCGACTCGGTGAACGAGGGCAGGTCCAGGAACAGGTGCTCGGTCTCGACGAACTCGGGCTTCTCGCCGTTGATCCGGGAGACCGGGTTCTTCAGCTCGGCCGGGTCGAGCTGGTTGCCGCAGTTGTCGCACTGGTCGCCGCGCGCGCCGTCGTAACCGCAGATCGGGCAGGTGCCCTCGATGTAGCGGTCGGGCAGCGTGCGGCCGGTGGACGGGCTGATCGCGCCGGTCGTGGTCTTGGGCAGCACGTAGCCGTTGCGGTGCAGCGCGAGGAAGAGGTCCTGCACCACCTTGTAGTGGTTGCCGGTGGTGGTGCGGGTGAACAGGTCGTAGGACAGGCCGAGGCCCTGCAGGTCCTCGGTGATCACCCGGTTGTACTTGTCGGCGAGCTGTCGCGTGGTCAGGCCCTCGTTCTCCGCCTGGACCGAGATCGGGGTCCCGTGCTCGTCCGTCCCGGAGACCATGAGCACCTGGTTGCCGGCCATTCGCTGGTACCGGGAGAAGACGTCCGAAGGCACACCGAAGCCGGAAACATGACCGATGTGCCGCGGACCGTTGGCATACGGCCAGGCCACAGCGGTCAACACAGAGGCGCTCATGCCCGCCAGCGTAATCGCCTGCTCAACCTGCGGAGCGGTGCGGGTAGGGGAACCTGAGCGGCTCCGTGGACTCCGCGCGCCACTCCTGATGCATGCCAATGCACGGCGTCGCGGCGTGCTCGCCACGAAGCCGCTCAGAACCCCCGCGGTGCAGGCTGCTCAGGTGGTGAAGGAGAAAGCGACTACGTCGCTCGCCTGACGGTCAGATCACTTCCGCGAGGCGAGGACCGCGTCGTAGAGCTCCTTCTTGCGGACTCCCGCGAGTTCGGCGACCTCGGCCACGGCGTCCTTCAGGCGCATGCCGTCCGCAGCGCGCTCCTCGACCTGCTCGACGAGCTCCGCGGGGTCGGTCGGCGCCGCTTGCTCGGCCCCGCCGAGGACCACCGTGATCTCGCCGCGAACGCCTTCCGCAGCCCATTCGGCCAGGTCACCGAGGCTGCCGCGCTTGATCTCCTCGTAGGTCTTGGTGAGTTCGCGGCACACCGCGGCAGGCCGCTGCTCCCCCAGGACCGAGACGGCGTCGGCGAGGGTGTCGGCCAGCCGGTGCGGCGCCTCGAAGAAGACGCTGGTGCGCTCCTCGGCGGCCAGGCGGCCGAAGAACTTCCGCCTGTCCCCCGTCTTGCGCGGCGGGAACCCCTCGAAGCAGAACCGGTCCGAGGGCAGCCCGGACACCGCGAGCGCGGTGGTCACCGCCGACGGGCCGGGCAGGCACGTCACCGGCAGTCCCTCGGTCACGCACGCCGAGACCAGCCGGTAGCCGGGATCGGACACGCTCGGCATGCCCGCGTCGGTCACCAGCAGCACGGTCCTGCCCTCGCGCAGCGCGTCGAGCAGCATCGGAGCGCGCGCGGACTCCACGGCCTCGTAGTAGCTGACGACCTTGCCGGCCGGGGTGACGCCCAGCGCGCTGGCGAGGTTGCGCACCCGGCGGGTGTCCTCGGCGGCCACCACCTCGGCGGTGCCGAGCGCCTCGATCAGCCGCGCGGACGCGTCGCGGGCATCACCGAGCGGGGTGGCGGCGAGCAGCAAGGTGCCGGAGTCCATGACCGCACAGCGTAGGCCGCCTGACCCCGGGCGAGAACGCGGCGTAGCCGTGCGGGCCGGGCTTCCGCCGCCACCGCTGAGGGAGGCGATCGCTCAACGGCTCCCAGCGGGGCGTCCCCCGGTCGAGGCGTGCCTGACCCTTACGATCGACGGTGTGAGCGTCCCAGTCCGCAGGTTCGGCGGTGCCGACGAACTCGTCCAGGTAGGCCGCGCACCGGCGGCTCGCCGCCCGGGGGAGACCGACCCGCTGCCACTGCTGGACTCCTCGATGCCCACCGACCGCAGGCGCGGCTGGGTGGTGACGCTGGTGATCACCCTGGTCGCCGGGCTCGTCCGCTTCTGGGACCTGGGCCGGGCCACCGACGAGGGCACTCCGGTCTTCGACGAGAAGCACTACGTCCCGCAGGCGTGGCAGATGCTGCGCAACGGCGGCTACGAGGACAACCCCGGCTACGAGCTGGTGGCGCACCCGCCGGTCGGCAAGCAGATGATCGCGATCGGCGAGTGGCTGCTGGGCTACACGCCGTGGGGCTGGCGGATCATGGCCGCCCTGTTCGGCACCCTGATGGTGCTGCTGATCATCCGCATCGCCCGCCGGATGACCCGCTCGACGCTGCTGGGCGCGGTGGCCGGTGTGCTGCTGATCTGCGACGGCCTCAGCCACGTGCAGTCCCGTGTCGGGATGCTCGACATCTTCCAGGCGCTGTTCCTGCTCGCCGCGTTCTCCTGCCTGCTGGTGGACCGCGACCAGGTGCGCGAACGGCTGTGGCAGGTCTGCTCGGACGGACGGCTGGACCCGTCGACCTGGGGCCCGCGGCTGGGTTTCCGCTGGTGGCGCCTGGGCGCCGGGCTGATGCTCGGCCTGGCCTGCGGGGTCAAGTGGAACGGCATCTACTACATCATGGCGTTCGGCCTGCTCAGCGTGATCTGGGATGCGCTGGCCAGGCGGGCCGCCGGGGTGCGGAGGCCGTGGCGGGCCGCGCTGGTGCGCGACACCGCCCCGGCGCTGTGGGCGCTGGTGGGCCTCCCGCTGCTGGTGTACTTCGCGACCTGGTCGGGCTGGTTCGCCAGCGAGACCGCGACCGACCGGCACGCGGTGCTGCTGAGCGACGACGTCGGCATGAGCGGACTGCCCGACGCGCTGCGATCGCTGCTGTACTACCAGCTCAACGTGCTGGACTTCCACACCCACCTGACCACGCCGTCGACCCCGCACCCGTGGGAGTCGAAGCCGTGGGCGTGGCCGATGGGCATGCGCCCGATGCTCTACTACTACGAGGGCGGGATGCCGGGCTGCGGCCGCAACAGCTGCGTGCAGGCCACGATGCTGATCGGCACCCCGGCGATGTGGTGGCTGGCGCTGCCGGTCGCGGCGTGGTCGGTGTGGCGCGCGGCGTTCCGGCTGGACTGGCGCTACGCGGCGGTCCTGGTCGGCTACGGCGCCGGGTACCTGCCGTGGTTCACGAACCTGTCGCGGCAGATGTACTACTTCTACGCCACGCCGCTGGTCCCGTTCCTGGTGCTGGGGATCGTGCTGGTGCTCGGCCACGTGCTGGGCTCCGTCGACGACCACTTCGAGCGGCGCAAGACCGGGCTGCTGGCCGTGTCGCTCTACATCGGACTGGTGGTCGCGAACTTCGCGTGGCTGTGGCCGATCCTCAACGGTGATCCGATCACCCACGAGCAGTGGCAGGCCGAGCTGTGGCTGCCGTCCTGGCGCTGATCAGCGCGGTTCCCACCGGAACCAGGACTTGGCCAGCACGCTGAACAGCGCGATCCAGACCAGCAGCGACGCCGCCGACGACAGCGGGACGCCCTCGCCGGTCACCGCGTGGTGGATCAGGCCGCCGATGCCTCCGCCGGGCAGCAGCAACCACATCGGACCGACGACGGTGACCAGGACGCCGCCCATCAGGCCGAGGAACATCGGCAGCGTGGTGATCTGGGCCTGCTCGGACGACGAGGTGCGGCCGCTGGTCGCGACACCGGCCGCCAGGCAGAGCCCCGTGCCCAGGACGAGGGCACCCAGCAGCGGCAGCGGTTCCGGCACCGGCGCGCCCATGCTGATCGAGATGACCGGCATCAGCGTCGATTGCAGCACTCCGAGCAGCACCACCGGGGTGAGCAGCCCGGCGAGGATCACCGCGTCGGAGGCCTCGCCGCTGCGGAGCCGCTTGAGGTAGAGGTCCTCGCGGCGGGAGGCCAGCGCGGCGGTGACGGCGAAGTAGACGGTGAAGCCGAGGACCATCAGCAGCTGAAGGCAGAGCGTGATCGCCCAGGCCTGCGGCGGGGCGTCATCGGGCAGGGTGGAGCCGGCCCACAGTCCGACCAGGATCGGCATCAGCAGCGAGCTGACCGCCACGGTCTTGTTGCGCAGCAGGAGTTTCAGCTCGGCTCGGGCCAGAGCCAGGACCATCGTCACGCCTGGGTCTCCTCTCGGACGGACTGGAAGATCTCTTCCAGCGAGGCCGGCTGCGCGCGCAGACCCGCGAGGTCCACGCGCCCGTCGGCCCAGGTCAGCAGGGCGTGCAGGTCCTGCTGCAGGTGCGGGGTGCGGATGTCGACGCGGCTGTCGCGCCGGGTCGCGGTGCCGATCAGCGGCGGCAGGCCGAGGTCTTCCGCGGCGGTGAAGGTGATGCACGCGTGGTGGTCGGCGAGGACGTCGACGAGCCGTCCGGCGACCGCGATGCGTCCTTCGTGCATGATCGCCAGCCGGTGCGCGAGGCGTTCGGCCTCTTCGAGGTAGTGCGTGGTCAGCAGCACCGTGGTTCCCGCGGAGAGCAGGCCGCGCACGAGTTCCCACGTGGTGCGGCGGGATTCGGGGTCCATGCCGACGGTGGGTTCGTCGAGGAACAGCAGCTCGGGTTCGCCGAGCAGGGCCAGCGCGAGGTCGAGGCGCCGGCGCTCACCACCGGAGAGCTGCTTGACGCGGACGTCGCGGCGCGGGTCGAGCCCCAGCGCGTCGAGCGTTGCGTCCACATCGGACTCGGCGGTGCGCATCCGGCGGGCCAACTCGGCGGTTTCGGCGACCGTGAGGTCTCCGGCGAATCCGCTGTCCTGCAGCATGATCCCGGTGCGGCTGCGGATCGAGCGGTCGCGCAGCGGGTCGACGCCGAAGACGCGCACCTGACCCTGCGCCGGGGCCCGGTGGCCCTCGACGGTTTCCAGCACGGTCGTCTTGCCCGCCCCGTTGGTCCCCAGCAGCGCGAACAGCTCGCCGGGCAGGACGTCGAAGTCGACTCCTCGCACCGCCTCGACATCGCCGTAGCGGCAGCGCAGGCCGCGGGCTTCGATCACTGGTGTCATGCGTCCAGCCTGGTCATCCGGGGTTCGCGCCGGTAGAGCGTTCCGTCAGCGCTGCGCGGGTGCGGTGTCAGCGGATCCGATGACTGTTGTCATGAGCTCGGCGATCCGGTGCCGCCGCAGCGGCGGATGCACGATGCTGGGGAGGTGAACGAGGACCCGACCGAGTTCGACCCGCGTCGGCTCGCGCGGCTGCGCCGCTACACGTGGTGGTCGATCGTGCCGATGATGCCGGTCTACGCGGTGTTCCCGGCCATCGACCTGGCCACCGGTGGCTACGGCGCTCCCGAGGTCGTGGTGCTCGCGCTGGTCGCGCTGCTGGTCGCAGTGGACGGGACGCAGCTGTCGACGCTGCTGATGAGCGGTTTCGGGCACGGCCCCCGCTACCCGGTCGCCCGCGGGCTGGTGCTCGTCGCCGGGCTGGCCGCCGCGGGCTACGCGATGTCGACGAACCCGTACGGGCTGTTCTGGGTGCTTCCGGTCGGCGGGCTGGTGGGCGTGCACGTGTCTCTGGCGACGCCCCGGCTGCGCTGGCCGATCCAGCTCGTCGCGCTGGTGGTCACCACCGCGGTCGCGTGGGTGGGCGGCGCGCTCGGCGGCCCGCACCCGATGGTCGGGATGTTCTTCGCCTTCTACGCGATCGTCATCGTGTCGATGATCTCGGCGCTGACGGTGGGCGTCGTGTGGTTCTGGGACATGGTGCTGACGCTGGACCGCGCCCGGTCGGTCAGCGGCGAGCTGGCGATCGCCCGCGAGCGGCTGCGCTTCGCCGCCGACCTGCACGACGTGCAGGGCCACCACCTGCAGGCCATCGCGCTGAAGGCCGAGCTCGCCGAACGCCTCGTCGGCAACGACGACGACGCCGCACGCGCGCAGGCCGCGGAGGTCGCCGAGCTGGCCCGCACGGCGCTGCGCGACACCCGCGCGGTCGTGCAGGGCTACCGGCGCAGCAACCTGACCGGTGAGCTCACCAACGCGCGGGAGATCCTGGAGGCCGCAGGCGTGAAGACCGAGGTGCGCGGCGACGCGACGCTGGTCCCGCCACCGCTGCAACCGCTCTTCGGGGCGCTCGTTCGGGAGGGGACGACGAACATCCTGCGGCACTCCCGAGCTCGCCGCTGCACTCTCGACATCGCCGTCGACGGGTCGCGCACCCGCGTGGCCCTGAGCAACGATGCGGCGAATCCCGCTGGCGGGCAAGGAGGTTCGGGCATCGACGGGCTGCGGCACCGCTTCGCCACGCTGAACGGGCACGTGGACTCCCGCCACGACGGCGAGCGCTTCGAACTCATCGGCACGGCCGAGGAACCGGGGGCTGCGCTGTGATCCGCGTTGTGCTGGCCGACGACGAGGACCTGATCAGGGGCGCGCTGGCCGCGCTGCTGGCGCTGGAGCCGGACCTGGAGGTCGTCGCCCAGTGCAGCAACGGCGCCGAAGCGCTGGAGGCGGTTCGCCTGCACCGACCGGACATCGCCGTGTTCGACCTGGAGATGCCCGAGCTCGACGGGGTCGAGGCCGCCAAGCGGCTCACCGGGGAGCTCCCGATCGTGCTGGTCACCCGGCACGCGCGGCCGGGCGTGCTGAAGCGGGCGCTGGCGGCGGGGATTCGCGGTTTCGTCCCGAAGACGACGCCGGCGACCAAGCTCGCGGCGATCCTCCGCGACGTCCAGGCCGGTGGGCGCTACATCGACCCGGAGATCGCGGCCACGGCCCTGACCGGTGACGCCTGCCCGCTGACCGATCGCGAGCTGGAGCTGCTCCGGCACACCCTCAAGGGCGGCACCATCGCCAGCATCGCCGCCGAGGTCCACCTCGCCCAGGGCACGGTCCGCAACTACCTGTCGGCCGCGATGACCAAGCTCGACGTCACCACCCGCCACGAAGCCGCCCGGCGGGCCTGGCAGGAGGGCTGGATCTGACCCACCCACCGCAGGAGGATTCGAATTTCGCGCGAAATTCGACCCGGGACCGCAGCGTTCAAATTTCGCGCGAAGTTCGACCAACCCACCACCAAAACGCCCCTGACCTGCGGATACACGCCCGGGCGCGTGGGCGGGATTCGAACTTCGCGCGAAATTTGAATCCGAAAGATATCGGTCGAACTTCGCGCGAAATTCGAATCGTTCACTCAGGCGAGGGACGTGAGGGTCTTCCGGAGGGCTGCGACGGCGTCGAGGATCTCCTCCGGGCGGGCCGAGAGCGGCGGCCGGGCGCGCAGCGAGTCGGGTCCGGACGGCAGGAACAGCGTCCGGTGCTGGTCCCGCGCGATCTCCAGGGCTCGGGCGCGGTGGTCCGGATCGCGGAAGCTGATGGCGCACATCAGGCCCCGGCCGCGCGGCGAGTGGATCAGGAAGGGGAACTCGGCGGCGAGGTCCCGCAGCTCGCCCAGCAGGAGCTGTCCCATGGCGCGGCTGTGGGCGAACAGGTCGTCGGCCTCGATGACCTCCAGGATCCGGGTCGCCCGGACCATGTCGGTCAGCGATCCGCCCCAGGTGGAGCTGATCCGGCTGGGCTCGCGGAAGGCGTTGTCGGCGACGTCGAGCACCCGGCGACCGCCCATGACCCCGCAGACCTGCAGCCGCTTGCCGAAGGCGACGAGGTCGGGTTCCAGGCCCAGCGCCTGGTGCGCCCACGCCTGACCGGTCAGCGCACCGGTCTGCACCTCGTCGGCGACGGTGAGCACGTCGTGCTCGACGCACAACCGCTGCACCGCCTGCAGGAACTGCGGGCGCAGGTGCCGGTCTCCGCCCTCGCCCTGGATGGGCTCGTAGACGAAGCAGGCGATCTCGGCGCCGTAGCGGCGCAGCGCCGCCTCGGCCGCGCCCAGCGCCTGGACCTCCTCGGGCAGCAGCTCAGCGGTGTCCCACCGCTCACCGGGCTCGATGGCCGGGCTCGGGATCCGCGGCCAGTCGAACATCGGGTAGTCGCGGATCTTGGACGGGTCGGTGTTGGTCAGCGACAGCGTGTACCCGCTGCGCCCGTGGAACGCCTTCTCCAGGTGCATCACGCGGCTGCCGCGCACGGCGACCCCGCGTCGCGCGTTGACCTTGGTCTTCCAGTCGAAGGCGACCTTGAGGGCGTTCTCCACGGCGAGGGTGCCGCCGTCGATGAAGAACAGCAGCGGGAGATCGGGGATCCCGACGACCCGCTGGAAGGTCTCGGCGAAGCGCGCCTGCTCCTCGGTCGCGAAGTCGGGGTTGGACGGCTTGACCCGCGAGACGCGCAGCAGGGCGGCCTCGAACTGAGGCGTGCGCAGGCCGGGGTGCCCGTGCCCGAGCGGCGCGGAGCTGAAGAACATCGTCAGGTCGAGGTACTCGGTGCCGTCGCGCACGTCGCGCAGGCGGCAGCCCTCGCCGGCGTCGAGATCCACGACGATGTCCATCAGATCGCCGGTGACCTGCGCTTTCAGCGCGGCTACGGGGTCGGTTCCGGCCCGCTGGGCGGGGACTGCGGTCGAAACGGTCTCGTGCTGAGCGGTCATGATTCGGCCTCCCGGCTGCGTGTGCGCGGGTCTCACGCACACAACAAGAATTACACAGGAAGCCGTGGTTCGAGCAAGATACTTCAGCTGATCGTCCGCATGAACGAAAGATATTCTTCTGCTCCGGGTGCACTCCACCCTTGGAGCAGAAGAATCCGCGGAATCAGCCGACGCGGCCGACGCCTCCGAAGAGGTACACGGGCTTGGGCGTCGCACCTTCGGTGTCCGGGCGCCACTGCGAGCAGCTGACCACGCCGGGCTCCAGCAGCTCGGTGCCCGCGAACAGGTCCTCGATCTCGGCGGCGGTGCGCGCCCGGATCGGCGTGCCGCCGCGCTCGGTCGTCTCCCGCATCGCGCGCAGCATCGGCTCGCCGTGCACCTCGGCGGAGGAGTGCGTGAGCACGAAGAAGCTGCCCTCGGGCAGCGCGTCGACCAGCTCGCGCACCACCCGGTACGCCTCCTCGTCGTCCATCAGGTGGTTGACCACGCCGAGCATCATCAGACCGATCGGCCGGCTGAAGTCCAGGGTCCGCTTGGCCGCCTCGATGATCTCCTCGGGTCGCCGCATGTCGGCGTCGAGGTAATCGGTCGTGCCCTCGGGGGTGCTGGTCAGCAGTGCACGGGCGTGCGCGAGCACGGTCGGGTCGTTGTCGACGTAGACGATGCGGCTCTCGGGAGCGAGGCGCTGGGCGACCTCGTGGGTGTTGTTGGCGGTCGGCAGACCGGTTCCGACGTCGAGGAACTGCCGCAGGCCCTCGGTCTTCACCAGATGGCGCACGGCGCGCACGAGGAACGCGCGCTCGGCGCGGGCGCCCTCCGGGATGTCCGGGATGTGCGCGATCACGGCGTCCCCGGCCTCGCGATCGACCGCGTAGTGGTCCTTGCCGCCGAGCCAGTAGTTCCAGATCCGCGCCGACTGCGGCGTGTTGATGTCGATCTCCACCGCTTCCAGCTCCCTCCACCGTGGTGCCGTGAATCCTACGCGGGAGAGGTCACGCGGAAGGGTCGTGCCGATATCCTCTGCGACATGGCCAGGAGGTCCGGATCCCAGACGCGCGAGGCGATCCGCGACGCCGCGACCCGGCTGTTCACCGAGCACGGGTACGCCGACACCTCGGTCCGCGACATCGCCTCGCTGGCCGCCACCGATCCGGCGCTGGTGATCCGGCACTTCGGCAGCAAGGAGCTGCTGTTCCTGGACACCATGCACCTGAGCATCGACGACGAACCGCTGCTGAACGTGCCGCTGGAACGGCTGGGCTCGCGGTTCGTCGAGGTGCTGCTCGACTCCGACAGCCGCAGCCGCGCGATCTACCTGGCGATGGTGCAGGGCAGCGGCAACCCGCAGATCGCCGCGCGGCTGCGCGAGACCCACGAGACCTCGTTCGTGCAGCCGCTGCGAGTGCGGATGCGCGGCCCGGACGCCGAGGACCGCGCCCGCTCGGCCGCAGCCCTGGTGGGCGGCCTGCTCTACGCGCTGTGGGTGGTCGGCGACCAGCAGCTGGCCGCCGACCGAGCCGGCCTGGTCGAACGCTACGGAGAACTCCTGCAGCGACTGCTCACGCCCTGATCACTGCACCGACCAGCCGCCGTCGGAGGGCAGGATCGCGCCGTTGAGGTTCACCCCGTCGTCGCTGAGCAGGAACGTGATCGAGGCGGCCAGCTGCGGCGCCGTCGCCACCGGCGGCATCAGCCCCGTGAACCCGCCCGTGCGCTGCCTGCCGAACTCCGACATCTCCCCGATCGACGCGCTGATGCCGGTGGCCACGCCACCCGGCGCGACCGCGTTGACCCGGATCCCCGACGGCCCGTACATGAAGGCGGTGTTGCGGGTGATGCCGAGAACCGCGTGCTTGGAGGCGGTGTAGGCGACCCCGGCGGCGTTGCCGCGCAGCGAGGCCTCGGAGGCGACGTTGACGATCGAACCGCTGCCGGCCGCCAGCATCGACGGCAGCGCGGCGCGCGTGAGCCGCATCAGGCCGTCGACGTTGACCCGGAAGGCGCGTTCCCAGACGGCGTCGTCGAGCTCGTGCAGCGGGCTGAAGTCGTCCATGACCCCGGCGACGTTGGCGAGCCCGTCGATGCGCTCGCCCGCGGCGGCGATGATCCGCTCGACGTCGGACGCCTGCGAGATGTCCCCGGCCACGGCGACCGCGCCGGGCAGCTCGGCCGCGAGCTCGTCGAGCGGACCGGCGTTGATGTCGGCGGCGACGACCCGGCCGCTCTCGCGCGCGATGCGCGAGGCCGTGGCGCGCCCGATGCCGGAGGCGGCACCGGTGACGATGACGGTCTTGCCCTCGAAGCGGCCGGGCACGAGGCGCTCCTGCCAGCCGGGCGCGACGCCCTCGACCTCCGGCATGACCCCGCCGTTGACCCGCAGCACCAGGTCGTCGACGGCCTCGCGGCTGAACGCGCCCTGGCTGAGCTCGACCAACTGCTCCAGCGGCATCCCGCTCACCGGCGCCAGCGCCTCGGCGTCGCGGCCGGAGCCGGCCAGCAGCTCCTCGATCAGCGGCCTTCCCTCGGGGTGGCTGAGCCACTCCCCGATCGAGCTCCTACCGCTCAGCACGTCACCCACCGCGCACCTCCACAAGCCAAGTCAACACTGTTGACTTCACTCTACCCGGACTCCGCACACCCCTGACCAGGCAACACCGCCACAACCCAACGACCACCCTCACTCCCCAACCCGGAAAACCGCCGCAATCCGGTACCCGAATACGGCCGTAATCCGCCACCGGGAAAACCGGGGCAGTCCGCCGTCGGAAAACCGCCGTCATCCGTTGACCGAAAACGGCCGTAATCCGCACGGCCCCGTGGAGGGCGGGGTGTGGCGGTGGTCAGTTGATGCCACCGTTGGCGCGGAGGACCTGGCCGTTGATCCAGCGGCCGTCCGGACCGGCGAGGAAGGACGTGACCGCGGCGATGTCGGCCGGGGTGCCGAGGCGTTCCAGCGGGGGCTGGGCGGCGAGGCGCTCGACCGTCTCCTGGTCCTTGCCCTCGAAGAACAGGTCGGTGGCCGTCGGTCCGGGAGCCACGGTGTTGACCGTGATGTCGCGGCCGCGCAGCTCGCGGGCCAGCACCATCGTCATCGCCTCGACGGCTCCCTTGGTCGCCGTGTAGGGGCTGTAGGTCGGGAAGGCCAGGCCGACGACCGAGCTGGAGAAGGTGATCAGCGCTCCGCCGTCGCGGATCCGGCGGGCCGCCTGCTGCGCGACGGCGAAGGCGCCCCGGACGTTGGTGCGGTACACGTCGTCGAGGACGGCCAGGTCCAGGTCGGCGACCGGGGACAGCGCCATCTTCCCGGCCGCGTGCGCGACGACGTCCACCCCGCCGAACTCGGCCTCGGCGGCGTCGAACATCGCGGCCACCGCCTGCTCGTCGGCGACGTCGGCCTGGACGGCCATCGCGCGCCCACCCGCCGCATCGACGGCCCGCACGGCGTCCTCCGCGAGCCGCTCGTTGCCCGCGTAACCGGCGACGACCGCGAAGCCGTCCGCGGCGAGCCGGGTGACGACGTCACGGCCGATGCCGCGCGAACCGCCGGTGACGATGGCTGTGCGTGTCATGGTGTTCCTCTCGTCGGTGACGAGCACCAGCCTGCGGCGCGGCAACGGGACCATCCAGTTGCCGCTGACCCGGGGGTCGCCGTCCCCTGGTTCGGCTCCGATCGTCCGGCGGAGACTGGAGGGCGTGAACCTCGGCGAGCTCGGCGATTTCCTCAAGAAGCGGCGCGACCGGATCCGGCCCACCGACGTGGGGCTGCCCTCCGGGCCTCGACGCCGGGTGCCGGGGCTGCGCCGCGAGGAGGTCGCGCAGCTCACCGGTGCCTCGGTGGACTACTACATCGAGCTGGAGCGCGGCGGCGGTGCGCAGCCGTCGGAGCAGATGCTCGCCGCCCTCTCCCGCGCGCTGCGGCTCACCCGCGACGAGCGCGACCACCTCTACGCGCTGGCCGGACGCCCGCTACCGCTGCGCGGCGGCTCGGCCGCGCACGTGCACCCGGGGATGCTCGACCTGCTGGACCGGTTGTCGGGCACGCCCGCGCAGGTCATCACCGACCTGCACGTGACGCTCGTGCAGAACGACCTCGCCGTCGCGCTGCTCGGGCCGAAGGTGCCGGACAGCGGGATGCGCGCGAGCTTCGTCCACCGCTGGTTCACCGACCCGAGCTCCCGCGCGCTGTACCCGGAGGAGGACCACGCGCACCACGCCTGGACGTTCGTCGCGGACCTGCGCGCCGCGGTCGCCCGCCGCAATCCCGACGATGCGGAGGCCCGCGAACTCGTCGACGACCTCAAGGTCCGCAGCGCCGAGTTCGCCGACCTGTGGTCCCGGCACGACATCGCCGTCCGCCGCGACGAGCGCAAGCGCCTGGTCCACCCGGAGCTCGGCACGATCGAGGTCAACTGCCTGAACCTCGTGAGCGAGGACTGCCGTCAACGCCTCCTGTGGTTCACCCCCGCCGTCGGCACCGACTCCGCCGACAAGCTCGACCTCCTGGGCGTCCTCGGCACCCAAACCCTCGCTCCGGACCGCTCCTGAGGCCGCGGTTTTGTCCGAGCGGCCCGGTTGGCCAAAGCTGTGAGCTGCGAAGACATCCGGAAATGTCTCGCGGTGCAGGTGTGCCCATTGATCCGTGGATCTCGGGCCGCCGGGTGCCTAACGTGGGCGTCGACCCGAGCGGGACTCCTCGGCCGACAGGGGGTGCCGGGGAGTCCCGCGGGGGTCAAGGCCGGATCTGGATGTCGAAGAAGACGGGACGGAGGTCCTCCGGGAAGAACTGCCGACCGTCCTCGTCGACCATCTTCCACGCGATCTTGCAACGACCGGGCTCGTTCCCGGTGAAGACCGGAACGGCGAGCGTGACCGTCTCGCCGGGCGACACGTCGCCGACCGAGACCCGCTGCGGAGCGGTGCACGCCGCGTCGCCCTCGCGGAAGACCTGCGCCAGGTACCGGCCCTCCCACGGTTCCCTGCCGACGTTGCGGACCTCCCAGGTCTTGGCGAAGTTCTGCCGCATCGCGAACTCGGTGCCGTCCGGGACGGTTTCGCTGAGCATCAGCGACGCGTCCCCGGGGATCGGGCGCTGCTCCGGCATCCACCACCAGACCGCGCCGATCACGACGAGGACCGCCGCTACGCCCGCGACCAGCCACTTCGGCCATCGCCGGGGCTCCGGCCGGGGAGGTTCCGGATCAGGTTCGGGAACGGTCCGCGCCGACTCCCAGCGCTTCGACCACTCCCGGCGCGCGGTGCTCTCGTCCTGGCCGAGCACCCCGACCGCGAGGCAGCGGACGAACTCCCACGTCGTCTCCCACGACGGCAGGTCCTTGCCGCGCGCAGCAGCCGACAGCGCCGACTTCGACGCCGCTGCGCCGAACTCGCTGCGCATCCGGTCGTAGGACGGGTCGCCCGCAGCTTCCTTCAACTCGCACAGCTGCCAGGCGAACTCCGCGACCGGGCTCTCCTGCGGGTCCGGGCGCTGCTGCTTGCGACCGCGCTTGCGCGAGTCGTCTTCCCTGATCACAGAACCGTCCACGCCGTTCATTCTTGCGCAACGCCCACCGAGCCCCCGAGCCCAGCCGACGAAAGCGGCGGCCGACCCACGTCGTGGATCGGCCGCCGTTCACCGCTGCTGAGCGCGTCGCCGCGAGCGCGGACGTCAGCGCAGGGCGTTGAGGGTCAGGGTGAACACCTCGGGGTCGCCCGCGTTGACCTTGCCGCTGTGGTCCTCGCCGGCGTTGGAGCTCACGTCGTCGTAGGCGAACGCGTAACCCTTGCCGTCGGGCAGGTTCTCGTGCACCACGCGCGCGTAGTGGTTGGTGATGTCGTTCTGGTAGAACGTCGCCGGGTCTTCCTCGTGCGGCTGGTTGGGGTTGATCAGCAGCGTCGTGCGGTTGAACGCCGCCGCCAGCCGCGGCACGATCGCCAGGCGCTCCTGCGAGTCGCTGCCCGGGTTGTTGGCGAACGGCCCGCTGTTGCAGCCCCAGATGTCCACCGAGGACGGCTTGGCGAAGCGCTCGGCGCCGAACACCAGCTCCTCGCCCTCGACCTTGCCCTCGATGATGCCCAGGTCGGAACGCTGGGTGTCGACGAACAGCGACTCGCCCGCGTACTTGGCGTAGACCTCGTCGACGTAGGGCTCCATGTAGCCGGCGAAGTCGTCGGGCCGGTGGTTCGGGTTGAGCACCCGCACGACCTTGCCGTTGGCCTCCTGCACCAGCGTGGCCCAGTTGCCGCCCATGCCCTTGAGGGCCTCGGCGACCTTGTCCATGCCACCGGTGGGCATGCCGGGAACGCTCTGCTCACCGCTGCCGGTGGTGGTCAGGTGCAGACCGATCGGGGCGGCGACGAAGTCGACGTAGCTGATGTTGGCGTAGAGCTGCTCGGCGTTGAGGGTGAACTCCGCGAACGTCCAGTCCTTGCCGAAGTTCGGGTCCTCGCTGGAGACGAAGTTCGGGTGCACGACCGAGGTCGTGCCGTCGGCGCCCTGGACGACCTGGAACTCCAGGGTGTCGTTGAGGGAGTAGTACACGCGAGCGCCGTACATGCGGGGCACGGTGACCTCGACGGTGCCGTCGACCGGGATGGCCACGTCGTCGCCGATCGGCGCCGGCTCCGGGCCACCCGCCTCGGGGAAGTACGGGGTGCCGTCCGCCTTGATGAAAACGGCCTTCTTCTCGGCGTCCGAGAATCCGGCGATGTAGGCGTTGGCCGGACCGCCGGAGTTGTTCTGCAGCACGAACTTCATGCTTTCCGGTGCCGCCGAGGCGAATGGAGCGCTGATCGCCTGGGCCCAGAACGGTGCCGTGAGGGCCGCAGCGGAATATCCGAGAAACCGCCGACGAGAAACCATGTGGATACCTCCAGAGACAACGGGACCACCTCGTTGGGCAGCCGATCCTCTCTCGTGATCGATCCCGAAGTCTGCCTTTCTGGACGAGTCTTTCCATACCCCCAAAAGGACCGAAATCATCACACCTGAACATTATTCAACGCAACCGCACATTCACCGTTGAATGCGCAAGGCGAGGGCGACATTCCGACAGATAAATGTGAATGCGCTCGAATCGGCCCATCAAAATCCGTGATTTTCGCGGGTGAACCGAAAACTACCTCTATACGTACACCGCGTACAGGGATACCGGTTCCGACTTTCCCTTCAGCTCCACGTCCGGCCGTTCTTCGAGCTCCGCCGGAGCACCCGCGACCAGCTCGCGGGTGCGCTCCGAGATCAGGATGGTGTCGCCGGTCTGCCGGGTCGCGGCCTCGATCCGCGCCGCGACGTTCACCGGATCACCGATGACGGAGAACTCGAACCGACCCGCGCCACCGACGTTGCCCGCGACGACGACCCCGGTGTTGACCCCGATCCCCACCGACAGGTCACCGCCGAACTCCTCGCGCACGGCCGCCGCGATCGCCAGCGCCGCCAGCAGCGCCTGCCTCGGGTGGTCGGCGACGCGCCGGGGCGCGCCGAACACCGCGAGCAGCCCGTCCCCCACGAACTTGTCCACGTGACCGCCGTGCTCGCGGATCACCGGTACCGCTCGCTCGAAGAGCCGGTTGATCGTGCCGACGATCTCGGTCGCGGAGATCGTCTCGGAAAGCCCGGTGAAGTCGCGGATGTCGATGAACATGATCGACACCTCCACCTCTTCCCCGGCGAGATCGGTGCCCTCCCGGAGAACGTGCTCGGCGATGGCCGGATCGACGTAGGTGCCGAACGCGGATCGGATCTGCTCCCGCTCCGCCAAACCCACGACCATCTCGTTGAACCCGGACTGCAGCCGACCGATCTCGGTGCCGTCGTACACGGGGATGCGGATGTCGAAACGCCCCCTGCGCACCTCGGCCAGGGCGTCGGCGACACCGCTGATCGGGTCGGCCGTCGCCCGAGCGGCCAGGTACACCGTGAGCATGCCGATCACCAGGGCCGTGCCGGCCAGCACCACCATCGCCACGGCCAGCTGGGTGTCGGTCACCTGGGAGGGCGCCAAGGTCCGCAGCCCGAGCATGAACAACCCCGCCATCGGCACGCAGCTGCCCAGCGCCCACGCCAGGACGCTGCGCACCGCCACACCGCGACCGACCCGCAGGTCGTTCGGGTCGACGCCGGTGAGCAGCCGCGCCGCGACGGGGCGGAGCAGCCGCTCGATCAGCAGGTAGGCGCACGCGGCCGTGGTCACGCCGGTGAGGACCACGATGACGCCGACCCACGCGCCGCGTTCGACGTCACGGCTCGCCTCGAAGACGGCGAACACGACGGCGCCACCTATCCACAGCCACACCTGCAGCCAGAACACCCGCAGCGGCAACCGCAGCACCGCCGCTCGCAGCTGGGCGGTGGCCGGGCCGCCGGAGGCGAGCCACCGGTTGAGCCCCCGCTGCCCCCGAATCCCCGCGACGACGCCGATCAGCGCCGCGAGCAGCATGTACGCGGCCGCGGCCAGGATGTAGAAACCGTTGGGCAGCATCCGGTCCGGCGGCAGCGGGATGACCACGAGGTTGAGAGCGAGGACCGCCACGGTCCCGATCAGGTTCGCCAGCACGACCACCGCGGCGACGACGACTCGCGTCAGGTCCGCGAGCACCCTGCCCTCGGCGTCCTCCAACCGGACATCGGCCCTCAGGAACGCAGGAAGGTACCGCACGAGGACGCGAGCAGGAGTCACGTCGCCACGGTAATCGAACGCGGTGACGCGATGTCGAGCACAGCGCGGTCTCGCGGGCGCCGGACCGGTGGTTCGGCGCCCGCTGCCCGGACCGGGATCAGAACAGGTCCGGCACCTTCCAGCCGTCGAGGTCGTACTCGTCGAGGAAGCTCTCCGCGAAGCCCTTCATCTGCTCGACGCCGCCGCGGTTCTGCGCGGCGAAGAGGAGCTCGGCCTTGACGTTCTCGTGGTTGCCCGAGTAGTTGCGCTCGTAGAGCTCGTGCCTGCCGCCGAACTCGGACCCGATGGCGTCCCACAGCGCCTTCATCACCTTGACCCGGTCGACGGCGGTGACCCCGTTGGAGCCGCGCACGTACTTGTCGAGGTACGGCCTGACCTCGGGGCTCTGGAAGTCGGCCGCGCCGGAGGGCAGGTAGATCAGGCCGGAGGCCACGTCCTGCTCGATGATCTCCTTGACCCGCGGATAGCCGTGGATCATGAACATCCGGTAGGTCAGCCCGTACTCCAGCTTCGGGATGACGGCGTCACCGACCCACGGCTCGGGGTCGCGCGCCATCGACTCGGTGAGCGACCAGAACAGGTTGCGCCAGCCGATGACCTCGCCGACCCGGGTCTGCACGCCCCGGAACCCGCCGGATCCGGTCGCGTCGAGGGCCTTCATCAGCAGGCCGGCGATGAAGTCGAGCTTGACCGCCAGCCGGGTGCAGCCCTGGAAGGTGAACCGCGGCAGGAAACCGGACTGGGGGAAGAAGGCGTTGATCCGGTCGACGTCGCCGTACATGAACACGTTCTCCCACGGCACCAGCACCTTGTCGAAGACGAAGATGGTGTCGTTCTCGTCCATGCGGCTCGACAGCGGGTAGTCGAACGGCGTGCCGTTCTGAGCCGCCTGCTCGGTGTAGGAGGGGCGGCAGATCAGCTTGACCCCGGGAGCGTCCATGGGGACCGTGCAGATCAGCGCGAACTGCTTCTTGCGGATCGGCAGCCCGTAGTGGGCGATGAAGTTGTAGTTGGTGATCGCCGATCCGGTCGCGACCACCTTGGCCCCGGAGACGACCAAGCCGGCATCGGTCTCCTTCTCCACCTTCATGTACACGTCGCCCACCTCGTCCGGCGGCAGCTGCCGGTCCACGGGCGGGTTGATGATCGCGTGGTTCCAGTAGAGGACCTTCTCCTGCGACTCGCGGTACCAGCGCTCGGCGTTGGCCTCGAACGGCGCGTACAGCTCCTTGTTGGCGTGCAGGGTCCCGAGGAAGCTCGCCTTGTAGTCGGGGCTGCGGCCCATCCAGCCCCAGGTCAGGCGGGCCCACTGCGCGATCGCGTCGCGTTCCTTGATCAGGTCGGCCGAGGAGGTCGGGGTCTTGAAGAAAGGCATGGTCACGCCGCCGTTGCCGGTGTCGGTCGGCACCGTGAGCGCGTCGAGGTGCGGTCCGGTGTGCAGCGCGTCGTACAGGCGCGCGGTCATGCGGACGGGGTTGCGGAAGGCGGGGTGGGCGGTGACGTCCTTGACCCGCTCTCCGTGCAGGTAGATCTCCCGGCCGTCGCGGAGGCTCTCGATGTACTCGTCCCCGGTCATCGGCCGCGAGGCGAAGTTCGCCTGCCGGTTGGCGGGAGAGTCCTGCGCCGGGTTGACCTCGGGCGCGCTCGCCGCGAACTCCGACTCCTCGGGGGCGGAGGTGAGGGTGTCAGCCATCTGCTTCTCCTTTGATCTCGATGGTTGTGCGGGGACCTCAGCTGGACCGCGCGGGAACGGGGTGGAACCGCGCCGTCTCGTCGAACCAGCCGGCGTGCGGGTCGTCCTGGCATCCGAGCCAGACCGTGTCGGACGTGCGCTGCCCGATGTGGTGGAAGGCGCTGTCGTGGAACAGCAGCGGAGCCCGGTCGGTCGTGCGGACTTCGACGCATTCGCCCAGGAAGAGCACGTGATCGCCTCCGTCGTCGGCGCGCCAGGGATCGCAGATGATCGACGCGGCGGTTCCCGCGAGCGCGGGTGCGCTCGGACCGTCCACCCACGGCAGCGGATCGGGGCTCGGTCGTCCCGCGAAGTGCATGGCGACGTCGACCTGGTCGGCTGCCAGCACGTTGACGGCGAACGACGTGCCCTCCAGGTGACCGGCGGCCTTCGTCGTGCGCGTGAGCGCGACCTGCACGAGCGGCGGCTGGAGCGAGATCGGGGTGAAGGCCGTGACCGTGGCGCCGTGGTAGTGCCCGTCCTGAGTCCGGCAGGTGATGACGGTGACTCCGGTCGCGAAGCGGCCGAAGGTCGATCGCAGGGTGCGCGGATCCATGTTCTGCTCCTTCGCAGTGGCAGGACCTGCGGAAATGCGCGGTCCGGAACTAAGCGGTGACGCTAGGTCGAGCCGCTGGCCCGGGCGATCCGCTCTGCGAACGACCGATCCGGATTGCGCATCGGACAGCGTCGAACTGTTATGCGCGCCACTCCCGAGCACGTACGATCGGTGCATCACGAAGGAGTGGTATGAGCACGACCGGCACGTTGACGGCCTCGTCCGAGGAGCTGGACGGCTTCTCGGCCTCGGTCGCGCGCGCCTACTTCCCCCACGACCTGGCGATCAGAGCGCAGGCGGCGGGCCCTGCTGAACTCCGGGCCGTGGACCTCGGCCCGATCCGGCTGGCGCGCATCGGCTGGGGCTCGGAGGTCGCCGTCGAGTCCGACCACCCGGGTGCCTGGGCCGTGAACGTGCCGCGCAGCGGGGTCCTCGAGGCCCGCGTCGGCGGTCGGCACGTGCTCTCGCTGGACGGGCAGGCGACGGTCTGCCCGCCGGACCAGCCGACCCGGATGACTCGCTGGTCAGCGGATTGCTCGATCGTCGGGATGCGCGTGGACCGCGATTACCTCGCCGACGAGGTCTCCGCGCTCGTCGGCATGCACGTCGACCGGCTGCCCGCGCAGCTGGACCTGCGCACCGGTGGCGGCCGGACCTGGATGGCGCTGCTGACCTCGATCGGCGCGGAAGCGCTGGTCTCCCCCGAGCTCGCGCGCGATCCTCGGGTGAGCCGTCGACTGGCGGGCACGCTGTCGGCCGCGTTCGTCACGGCCTGCTTCCCGGAAGAGCCGATGCAGGGCGAGATTCGCCCGCGGATCGTGTCCAGAGTGGTCGCGGCGATGGAGGAGGACCCGGCCCGGGACTGGACGGCTTCGGACCTCGCCCGCACCGCCGGCGTCGGAATCCGGCGCCTCCAACAGGGCTTCCGGCACTACCTGGGTTCCACGCCGACGCAGGAGCTGACCGCGATCAGGTTGCGACGAGTGCACGCGGACCTGCTGGCCGGCAACGCGGACTCGGTCACCGAAGCGGCCTACCGCTGGGGTTTCACCCACCTGGGCAGATTCGCAGCCGCCTACAAGAACCACTACGGAGTAACCCCCTCCCACACCCTCCGCTGCACGTGAAAAAAGAGCCCACCTGCAAAAACGCAGACAGGGCGCGGGGGCAAGGGCGAGGGATCCGGAGAAAGGCGACCACCGCACCGTAGGGGGCTTGGGGAAGTCGCTCCCCAAACAATGACGGGAGCGATAAAAAGCGAAAACATCGCGGAGTGGGCCCAACGCTTCACAACACGAACACCACACGAAGCGCTGGTCCATGAGCAGGTCGGGAACGACACTCAAAACGAGGAGCCTGCGGAAAGCGGCCACCGCACCGTGGGGGCCTGCGGGGGCTCGGCCCCCGCAACTAACACAACGGGACGAGCCGGTTCGCGCATTCCGCGAACACAACTCGCCCCGAGTTCGGTGGAGCTGAGGGGAATCGAACCCCTGACCTTCTCGATGCGAACGAGACGCGCTACCAACTGCGCTACAGCCCCTCACCAGAGGTTCAAGCCCTCCGGCTTTGTTGTGAGGGAAGCTTAGCAAGTCCCGCGTCGGGCTCTTGCGGCACCCCCCTCTTCGCGAGGATCACTCGCCGGCCGCCCGCCGGTAGGGCTCCCAGGTGCGCTCGTCGAGCTCGTCGAAGACCGGGTCTTCGTCGTCGATCTCGACGCGGACGCCGGGGACGACGGGACGGATGTCGGCGGCGCGGTCCTGGGCGGACACGGGCTCCGGCCTGCGGTCGTCGGCGACCTCGTCCTCGTAGTCCTCCACGAACTCGTCGAGCTCGTCGAACTCCGGGTCACCGGCGTAGTCGTAGTCGTCGTCGAGGTCCTCGCGGCGGTAGTCGTCGCGCTCGTCGTAGTCGACCTCGTCCTCTTCGGGCTCCAGGTCGTCGCGCTCGCCGTTGATGCGCGCGAGGCGGCGGGCCCGGATGTCCTCTTCGATGCGGACCTGCCTGCGCAGGTAGGTGAGGTAGCCGACCAGCGACAGGTCGACGACGGCGTGCCCCCACCACAGGACCGGCCACAGCAGCGCGGCCAGCAGCCCGGTGGTCACCGCGAGCAGCAGCATCGTGAGGACGATGCGCTGCCTGCGCGCGTACTTGGCGCGGGCGACCAGCGCCGCGGCTTCGGGGTCGTAGCCGCCCCGGCCAGGACGGTAGCGGCGCCCGGCGCGGACGTCCTCGCTGTTGACGGGGCGCCAGTCCTCGTCGTGTTCCTCGAAGGTCTCGTCCACGTCCTGCTCGTCCACGTCCAGCCCGGGTTCAGGCATCCCGACCTCCACCCTGTCGGTTGTCGCGGCTTCCGACCTCGCCGGTCGCCGATCACTGCCGCGTCGCACGACTCGGGCGGCGAGCGCGGAATCGGTGGTCTTGGACACTTCTTGCCGGCGGCGGGCGAACATGGGCACCAGGACGACCAACCAGGCCGCCGCCAGCGCAGCGAAGATCAATGAGCTCGGCATTCCTCGCCACCTCCCCTGGCCACCGGCAGTGCACAAATCTGCGATCGCCACGCTAGTCACATCAGTCACTCGTGTCTCGCAGCCACGCCGCGCAACAGTTGTGCCTCCGACTACAGAACCGCACGAACAGAGCAGTCGCGAGCAACATCGACACCGGCGTGTCGCCTTCCACACCGCCGAATGCGCTCGTTCGAACGACCATCCGGCCCAACCTCAGGCGCGTTGCCGCAGCTCAGTGGTAACGGTGTGCGTTCGATCTCAGAAGTCAGCAGCGGGTGGCGCCGCCGGAGCGGATCAAGCGGGCGACGGCTCCGTCGGGGATTTCCTCGGTGGTCAGGGCGTAGACGTAGTGGTCCCGCCAGGCGCCGGCGACGTCGAGGTACCGCTGGAACAGCCCCTCTCGGCGGAACCCGGACTTCTCCAGCACGCGGATGCTGCGGTCGTTCTCCGGGCGGACCGTGGCCTCCAGCCGGTGCAGCCCGACAGAGCCGAAGCAGTGGTCGACGGCCAGCGCCACGGCGGCCGGGGCCACTCCCCCGCCGGCCAGCCTGCTGGCCACCCAGTACCCGACCCACGCCGAGCGCAGCGCACCGCGAACGACGTTGCCGATGGTCAGCTGACCTGCGAACTCGCCGTCGACGACGATCGCGAACGGCAGCGCCTGGCCTCGGCGGGCCATGCCCCGCAGCGTCGCCCACTGGGCGGGCCAGGCCGAGGGCGAGTTGCGCTCCCGCCAGCCGCCGAGGGCGGTCGGCTCCCACTTCTGCAGGTAGTCGCGGTCTTGCAGGCGGGTCCGGCTCCACAGTCCGGCGTCGCGGAGCCGGAGCGGGCGCAGGGCCACGGTGCCGCGGGCGGTCCGCAGCGGACCGAGCCGCGCGGGCCAGCCGGGGTGGCGCCCGATCGGGAACCCATCAGAGTCGGTGGGCTGCATCCGCGCTCACGAACGCTGCGAGAGGAACCGCACCTGCACGTCCTCGCCCGCCGCGACCTCCGTGATGTCCTCTTCCACGACGATCAAGCAGTTCGCCTCGGCCAGCGACGCCAGCAGGTGCGAACCGGAGGTGCCCAGCGGCTGCACCAGGTAGGAGCCGTTCTTGGGGTCGCGCAGCAGCTGCCCGCGCAGGAATCCGCGACGGCCCTTGGTCGCGGTGATCGGCGAGAGCAGTTCGGCGGAGACGCTGCGGCGGTTCGGGTTCTCCTTGCCCAGCGCCGAGCGGATCAGCGGCCGCACCAGCACCTCGAAGACCACCAGCGCGCTGACCGGGTTGCCGGGCAGCACGAACGTCGGGATCTCGTCCGGACCGAGCCGGCCGAAGCTCTGCACCGAGCCGGGCTGCATCGCGACCCGGTCGTCGTCGAGGGATCCGAGGTCGGCCAGCGCCGAGCGCACGTCGCCACCTGCGGTGCCGCCGACGCCGCCCGCGATCACCACGATCTCCGACAGCAGCAACCGCCCTTCGACGACCTCGCGCAACCGGCGCGGGTCGTTGCTGGCGATGCCGACGCGGGTGACCTCGGCTCCGGCGTCGCGCGCGGCGGCGGCGAGGGCGTAGGAGTTGACGTCGTAGACCTGGCCCTGGCCGGGCGTGCGGTCGACGTCGACGAGCTCGTCACCCAGGGAGATGATCGAGACGCGGGGACGCGGGTGCACCAGCACCTTGTCGCGGCCCACCGCGGCCAGCAGCCCGACCTGCGCGGAGCCGATGGGCGCCCCGCGCCGCACGGCGACGTCGCCGGTCTGCACGTCCTCGCCGGTGCGGCGGACGAACGCCGCTGACGGGACCGGCTGCTGCACGGTGATCTTGGCGGGGTGCTCGTCGGTGTAGCCCAGCGGGACGACGGCGTCGGCGAGAGTCGGCAGCGGGGCGCCGGTGGCGACCCGCACGGCCTGCCCGGGCTGCAGCCTGCGCGGCTGCCGCGAACCGGCCGGGATCTCCCCGACCACCGGGAGCACGATCGACTCCTCGGCGGCCGTCTGCACGTCGACGCTGCGCACCGCGTAGCCGTCGACCGCGGCCTGGTCGAATCCGGGCAGCGCCCGTTCGGCCACGACCTCCTCGGCGCAGAGCAGCCCCTGCGCCTCCGAGATCGCCACCCGAACTGGGGCGGGCCGGACGGCGGCCGTGAGCACGCGCGCCAGCTGCTCGTCCACTGACCTCATGGCTGTCGCCTCTCCCCCGCTCCTCACCGGCGCCGGGGTCGGCCTACCCGGCGCTCGGCATCAGCTTCTGTCGATCCGGTCGGCGAGCCAGTCCCGCAGGTCCGGCCCGTACTCGGGATCCGCTAGCGCGAAGTCCACCGCAGCTTTCAGGAAACCGCCAGGATTTCCCAAGTCGTGTCGCCCACCGTGATGGACCACGACGTGAACCGGGTGTCCCTCGGAGATCAGCAACGCTACGGCATCGGTGAGCTGAAGTTCGCCACCGGCGCCGGGCTCGATGCGGCGCAGCGCGTCGAAGATGGCCCGGTCCAGCAGGTATCGGCCCGCGGCGGCCAGCGTCGACGGCGCGTCGCCCGGAGCGGGTTTTTCGACCATGCCGTTGACGATCTTGACGTCGTCGGCGTCGGTGTCGGCGACGTCGAAGGCGCCGTAGGCGGAGATCTTGTCCCGGGGGACGTCGAAGGCGCACAGCACGCTGCCGCCGTATCGGGCGCGGACCTCGGCCATCCGCTTCAGGACCCCGGTCGGCAGCACCAGGTCGTCGGGCAGCAGCACGGCGACCGCGTCATCGTCGTCGGCGAGGGCGGATTCGGCGCACCCCACGGCGTGCCCGAGGCCGAGGGCCTTCTCCTGCAGCGCGGTCTCGGCCTCGATCAGCTCCGAGGCCCGGTGCACCTTGGCCAGCAGGTCGTCCTTGCCGCGGGCCTTGAGGGTCTGCTCCAGCTCCGGGCTGGGTTGGAAGTAGTCGGCGACCGCGCCCTTGTCGGGCGACGTGACGATGATCAGGCGCTGCGCACCGGCCTCGGCAGCCTCGGCTGCCACCAGCTCGATCCCGGGGGTGTCCACGACCGGGAGCAACTCCTTGGGCACCGCTTTCGTGGTGGGCAGGAACCTGGTTCCCAGTCCTGCCGCCGGCACGATGGCGGTCCGGAACGCGGTCGGCGTGCTCGTCGGGCTGCTCATGACGCCGCAGCTTATCGGTCAAACCTACAGTGAACCCGTGAGCTCACTGGATGAATTTCGTACGTCGAAAGCGGAATGGCGGAGCCGACTCCTGCTCCAACGCGACGAGCTGGACGAACCAGCCAGGAAAGCCGACGACCAGGCACTTCTGTCGAGTCTGCTGGGCTGGTTGGCCCAACGCGAGCTGAGCGTGGTGGCCGCCTACGTGCCCGTCGGCCCGGAGCCGGGAGCGGATCTCCCGTCGGTGCTGCGCGAGGCGGGTCTGCGGGTGCTGCTGCCGATCGTGGCGGGCAAGCAGCCGCTGGAGTGGGCCGAGTACACCGGCCCGGACTCGCTGCGACCGGCCACGTTCGGGCTGCTGGAACCCGCGGGCGAGCGGTTGGGCGCTGCGGCGATCGGCCAGGCCGAGGTGATCTTGGTCCCCGCGCTGGGCATCGATCACCAGGGCGTCCGGCTCGGGCGCGGCGCCGGCCACTACGACCGGTCGCTGGTGTTTCGCGATCCGGCGGCGGAGCTGCTGGGCGTGGTGCGGGATTCCGAGTTCGTCCCATCGCTGCCCGGCGAAGACCACGACGTGCGGATGACCAGCGTCATCACGCCTGCGCGCGGGGTCGTGGAGCTGCCGATGTGACGTAGCACTGTTTGCACTGGACACCCGTTGTCTAGCATTATCGGGTTAGCACTCCCGTAGTTTGAGTGCCAAGCCCAGATTTCGGAGGTTCGCGGCCGTGCCCACATATCAGTACGCCTGCACCGAATGTGACCATCGATTCGAGCAGGTGCAGTCGTTCAGTGAGGACTCCCTCACCGAGTGCCCGCAGTGCAACGGCCGACTCCGCAAGCTGTTCAACGCCGTCGGCATCGTGTTCAAGGGCAGCGGCTTCTACCGCACCGACAACCGGTCGTCCGCGTCCTCGTCGAGCGCGAGCGGTTCGTCGTCGAGCTCCTCGGACTCCGGTTCGTCGTCGAGCTCGTCCTCCTCGGGTTCGTCGGCTTCGAGCTCGTCGTCGAGCAGCACCACTGCCGCGGCTTCCTGATTCCGCACAATTCAACCGCCGGTCACTCGAATGTGGCCGGCGGTTTTGTCATGCGCACGAAAAGTCCGATTCCCGACGGCATTTCATGATCAACAATGGCGCTCGTTAATTCTTCCGGGTGATACGAGTTGTCCCCAGGTGCCGAATCCATCCACAGATTCGCGCTTCCCCTTCCTCGCCACCGGGCACGTCCTTAACTTCGAACGCGTCCGATCTCTCCCGAAGGCACGAGGGGGCGACATGCCCGCAGACTCCCGGCTCGACCCCACGCCGCTCGACCGGCTCCGCCACCTGCTGCCGAGCAGGCGAGGCGTGCTGTGGCTGCGCAGGATCACGGCCGCGATTTTGCTGCTGCTCGCCCTGGCTCTGGCGATCAGCCAGCACTCCGTTGTGGACATCGCCACAGCCGCCACCTGAACGGCTCAACGGTGAGCAATTGCTTTCCCTCATTCGGTTACCGTTACGCTGCCTTCCAGTGCCCGCGCCCGCGCCGATCCGCGGCGAATGCGGCGCGATCATCGATCCGGAAAATCCGGACTCGCATTCTTCGAGAGGAGTTTCCACGTGCTCAAGGGATTCAAGGACTTCCTGATGCGTGGCAACATCATCGACCTCGCCGTCGCGGTTGTCGTCGGTAGCGCTTTCACCGCCCTGGTCACGGCGTTCACCACCAGCATCATCAAGCCGCTGATCGCGGCCACCGGCGGCGGGAACGTCACCGGTCTGAGCATCGAGATCGTCGCGGGCAACAAGGCCTCGACGATCGACTTCGCCGCCGTGATCAACGCCGTGATCACGTTCCTCATCACGGCAGCGGTCGTTTACTTCCTGTTCGTCGTCCCGATGAACAAGATTTCCGAGCGCCGCAAGAAGGGCAAGGAAGAGGGCCAGTCCGAGCCCACCGACGTGGAGCTGCTGATGGAGATCCGCAACCTGCTGCGCGCCGAGCAGGGCCTGCCGCGCATCGAGGGCCTGGCCACCGACGAGCAGGCCACCACGGGCACCGGCAACGGCAACGCCGCTTCGCGCAACTGACGCCTTAGCGGGCGTCGTGGTGCGGCGGCCGGTTCTCGCGGTACCAGCTCTCGCGGGTGTTCGCCGAGGTCGGCTCGGGACGGTCGTCGGAGGTCGCCTCCGGCAGCACGTCCCCGAAGATCTCGGCGAGCCTGCGGCGCTTCTCGCGTTCGGGCTTCGCCTGGGGCGATTCGCTGGTCACCCGTCCATCCTGCCTCGATCGCAGCGGTTCGCGCACGGACCGGTCTCACCGAGTGTGAAATCGGTTACAGTGAGTACGTGTCTCGCCGTCGCGGGAGACAGCGACGCAGGGAGGCTGCGATGATTTTCCTGGACAAGGCCAAGGAACTGGCCGGCCAAGCCAAGGGCAAGGCGGAGGAGCTCGCCGAGAAGGCGGGCCCCAGCGCCGCCAAGGGGCTCGATGCCGCCAAATCGAGCCTGGACAAGGCCACCGGCGGCAAGTACCACGACCGCATCGAGTCGGTGAGCGGCAAGGTCGAGGGCGTGCTCAAGCGGGACTCCTCGAACGGGGATTCCACCAAGGACGACCCCGGCTACGGACCCGGCTCCAACGGTTCGCAGGACAAGGGCCCGGACGACCCCACCGGCGGCTCGAAGCCCGGCTGATCAGCTCTGCAGAGGAAAGCGGTGGCGGTTCCCGCGCGGGAACCGCCACCGCTTCTTCGTTCCCGGCTCAGGGGGTGTCGAGCCCCGAGAGCTGCTCGATCACGTGGGCCACCAGCGGCGTCAGGGTCGCCATGCCGTCGCGGACCGAGGCCCGCGAACCGGACAGGTTCACCACCAGCGTGCTGCCCGAGACACCGACGAGACCGCGCGACACCCCGGCGTCGACCGCACCCGCGGCCAGCCCGGAGGCCCGGAGCGCCTCGGCGATGCCCGGGATCGGCCGGTCCAGCACCCCGGCGGTGGCGTCCGGAGTGACGTCCCGGGGCGAGACCCCGGTGCCGCCGACCGTGATCACCACGTCGACACCGCCGATCACCGCGGTGTTCAGCGCGTTGCGGATGTCCACCGTCTCCCCGGCCACCGCGACGGTTCCGTCGACGATGAATCCGGCTTCTTCCAGCAACTCGGTCACCAGTGGACCGATGTTGTCTTCCTGCTCTCCTTGGGCGACCCGGTCGTCCACCACGACCACGAGAGCCCGCCCCAGCCGCTGCGCGCTGCGTTCCATGCCGGTAACCGTAGTGCCAAGGTCGGGTTCGGTCAGTTCATAGGAGTCGGTGAGCTCCACCAATTTCGGCGCGATGCCGGTCACGGTGGTCGTTTTGTCGGACATGGTCCTCCCCAGGTGTCGATCGATCTTCACAACCACCCACCACTGACGCCGCGGGCGCCGGAGGCTCCGCCGCTGCGCAGAACGGGTTCTTCAAACGGGCTTCGGGCACGTCGGCCGGTCCCGCGACGCAGGAAGGGGGCATGGGCCGCGGGAACTCGGCCGACGCGATCAGGGGGTCAGCCCTTCTGGCCGGTGAGCGTCACGTCGACCGTGCGCTCCCCGCCAGGGCCGCCGATGGTGAACCGGACGTGGTCACCGGGGTTGTGCGAGCGGACCGCCGCGACCAGGGCGTCCGCGTCGAGGATGGCCCGGTCGTCGATCTTGGTGATCAGATCGCCAGGCTTGATCCCGGCCGCCTGGGCGGGTCCGTTCGGGATGACGTCGCGGACCTGCGCTCCGGGCTGGTTGGCGTTGGTGATCGTCACGCCGAGCGTGGTCTGGGTGGCGGAGCCGGTCTCCTTGAGCTCATTGGCGATGCGGCGAGCCTGGTCGATCGGGATCGCGAAGCCCAGTCCGACCGAGCCGGCCTGCTCCTGGCCGCTGCCGGGGCTGTAGATCGCGGAGTTGATGCCGACGACGCGGCCGTCCATGTCGACCAGCGGGCCACCGGAGTTGCCGGGGTTGATCGCGGCGTCGGTCTGCAGCGCGTTGAGCACCGTGTCCTGGCTGCCCGACTCGCCGCCCGCACGCACCGGGCGGTCCTTGGCGCTGATGATTCCGCTGGTCACCGTGCCGGACAGGCCGAAGGGCGAACCGATGGCCACGACCTGCGAACCGACGGGCAGATCATCGCTGCGGCCGAGCTCGGCCGGGATCAGCCCGGTGATGTCGGCCTTGACCACGGCCAGGTCGGACTTCGGGTCGGTGCCCACGACGCGCACCGGCGCAGTGCGGTTGTCGTGGAACAGCGCGGTCAGCCGCCCGCTCTGGGCGCCCTCCGCGACGTGGTTGTTGGTGAGGATGAGGCCGTCGCTGCTGAGCACGATGCCCGATCCCTCGCCGGAGCCCTGCGCGCTGGAGATCTGGATCTGCACGACGCTCGGCAGGACCTTCTGCGCGACCTGCTGGACGGACCCTTGGGGAGCGGTGCTGGCGCTGCGGGCGGGCTTGGACTCGTCGAGCGCGCTGGCACCGGTGCTGCTGTCACCACCGAGCTGGTACCCGACGAACCCGCCGACACCGCCTCCGACCAGGCCGCACACCAGCGCGAGCGCGGCCACGCCGGTCACCAGGCCGCGGCCGGACTTCTTCTGCTGCGGCGCCTGACCGGAGGCGTACCCGGGCCAGGGCTGCGCGTACTGCTGGGTCTGCTGCGGCTGCTGGTGCATGCCGTACGGGTACTGCTGCGTCCCGTACTGCCCGACGGGCTGGGTCGGCTGCTGCGACGGGCCGGGCTGGGCGCTCTGCTGCTGGGACGACACCCCGGATGGAGGGGTGTCGCCCGCGCCGAGGCCATCTCCGCTCGGCTTCGGCTCTTCCGGCTTGTCACCGAATTCCGGGGTGTGTTCGGTCATGGCTCCCACTGTGCTCCGGGCATCTGAGAAGTGCCTGAGATCTGACTGTGGGCACGCATGATAAGTCCCATGATCGTCCTCACCCACCCCGACCATTCCGGCAAAGGCGCAGGATGCGGACAGGGGGAGGTGAGGCCGAGGGCGGTTGCGGCCCGAACCGACCCGGCGTGACCGACATCGATCACGGACGGTTCGAACCAGAACCGCCCCTGCCCACCGACGACGGCGGGACGCCTCAGCGGAGGCGCGCGGCGATCTGCTCCGGGGTCGCGTCGTTGATCCAGACGGCCATGCCCGACTCGGACCCCGCGAGGTACTTGAGCTTGTCCGCGCTGCGCAGCACCGAGAACAGCTCCAGGTGCAGCCACGACAGATCGCGCCCGGTGTTCACCGGCGCCTGGTGCCAGGCGGCGATGTAGGGCAGCGGCTTGTCGTAGAGCCGGTCGAGGCGGCCGAGCACGTCGAGGTAGGTGGTGGCGAAATCGTCCCGCTCGTCGTCGGTGAGCGCGGCGATGTCGGGGACCTTGCGGTGCGGCACGATCTGGACCTCGACGGGCCAGCGGGCGGCGGCCGGGACGAACGCCGTCCAGTGCTCGGAGTCGATGAGCACCCGCTCCCCGCTCGCGCGCTCGGCGGCCAGCACGTCGCCCATGACGTGGGTGCCGTGCTCGGCGCGGTACTGCTCGGCGACGCGCAGCATGGTCTCGGTCTTGGGCGTGACGAACGGGTAGCCGTAGATCTGCCCGTGCGGGTGGTGCAGCGTCACGCCGATCTCCTCACCGCGGTTCTCGAAGCAGAAGACCTGCTCGACACCCGGGGTTTCGTTGAGGGCGGCGGTGCGGTCGGCCCAGACGTCGACGACGCTGCGGACCCGCTTCGCGCTCAGCGAGCCGAAGGAGGAGTTGTGGTCGGAGGTGAAGCAGACGACCTCGCAGCGTCCCCGGGCCGGTGCGGCGGGCACCATCGGCATGCCGTCGACGGTGGTCGGCTCGCCGGGGATGCCCTGCGCGAACGACGGGAACTGGTTCTCGAAGACGACCACGTCGTAGTCGGATTCGGGGATCTCGCTGGGACGTCCCGGGGAGCTGGGGCACAGCGGGCACATCGCGGCCGGCGGCTTGTAGGTGCGGGACTGCCGGTGCGCGGCGATGGCCACCCACTCACCGGTCAGCGGATCACGCCGCATCTCCGACGCCGGCGCCTGGGGCGGGAGCTCGCGGGTGTCCTCCGCGGTGCGTTCCCGTCCCGGTTCGTCGTCGAAGTAGATGATCTCCCGACCGTCGGCCAGGCGGCGCGCGGTGCGCTTCACTCTTCCTCCTCCGTTGACCGCTGCTCGGCCAGCAGCAGTTCGACGTGCTCGCCCAGCAGCTCTCGCGCGTCCGGCGGCAGCCCCTCGTCGCTGATCAGCAGGTCGACCTCGTCGAAGTCGACGATCGTGGAGATGCCGACGGTCGACCACTTGGAGCTGTCGGCGACCACCACCAACCGGCCCGCGGCTTCGGCGAAGGCCCGGTTGGTCTCGCTCTCGTTGAGGTTCGGCGTGGTGAAGCCGGCGCGCGGGGCCATCCCGTGCACGCCCAGGAACACCAGGTCCAGGTGCAGCGAGCGCAGCGACTGCACGGCGACGGGTCCGACGAGGGCGTCGGACGGGGTGCGGACACCACCGGTGAGCACGACGGTCCGGTCGACGCGGCCGCGCTGCTGCAGCGCGTCGGCGACGCGGACCGAGTTGGTGACGATGGTCAGGTCCGGGATGTCGTCGAGCTGGCGCGCGAGCGTCCAGGTCGTGGTTCCGGCGGACATGCCGATCGCGGTGCCGGGTTGGATCTCGTCGGCGGCGAGCTTCGCGATGGCTTCCTTCTCGGTGAGCTGCCGGACGGACTTGGCCTCGAAGCCGGGTTCGTCGGTGCTGGTGCCGATCGTGGAGGTCGCGCCGCCGTAGACCTTCTCGACGAGGCCCCGGCGGGCGAGGGCGTCCAGGTCGCGGCGGATCGTCATGTCCGACACGCCGAGTCGTTGCACCAGCTCGCCGACCTGCACGGCTCCGGTGCGCCGCACTTCGTCGAGGATCACTTCCTGGCGTTGTCGTGCGAGCACGTCCACTCCCTGGCCGGGCGTCAGCTTTCCGTCATCAAGTCAACAAAAACCAACAATACCTGACGGGTTACCGGCCCGACAGCCGGGGAGTTGGGGCTTGAAGTGGCGAATGGGTGTTCATTGCTGTTCGTTTTGCTGAGAGTTTCCCGGCAGCGTCATGCGCAGCAGCGCACCGCCCTCGGGAGCCTCCGCAGCCAGCACCGATCCGCCGTGGCGCTCGGCGACCTGCTTGACGATCGACAGCCCGAGCCCGGAACCGGGCAGCGTCCGCGCGTCCGACGACCGGTAGAAGCGCTCGAAGACGTAGGGCCGGTCGGCTTCGGTGATGCCCGGTCCGCCGTCGGCGACCTCCAGAGCCGTCAGCCCGGTGCCCTCCTCCGGGTGCAGGTCGACCCGCACGTGGCCGCCCTCAGGACTCCACTTCGCCGCGTTGTCCAGCAGGTTCAGCACCGCCCGCTCCAGCGCGGTCGCATCGCCCATCATCACCCACGGGTGCAGCCGCACGTCGAACTCGGTGCGCGGCGCGCGCCTGCGGGCCCGGCCCAGCGCGCGCTCGACGACGTCGACCAGGTCCACCGTTTCGTGCACGGCCTGCGGGGTGTCCTCGCGTGCGAGCTCGACCAGGTCGCCGACCAGCGCGGACAGCTCCTCCACCTGGGCCTGGACGTCGGAGAACATCTCCTGCCGGTCCTGCTCGGACAGCGCGGGGGCGTCCGGCCGGGCGGCCGCGAGCAGCAGCTCCAGGTTGGTGCGCAACGAGGTCAGCGGCGTGCGCAGCTCGTGGCCGGCGTCGGCGACCAGCCGTCGCTGCCGCTCCTGGGACTCCGCCAGGGCGCTGAGCATCCCGTTGAAGCTCGCGGTCAACCGCGCCAGCTCGTCGTCCCCGCTGACCGGGATCGGCCGCAGGTCACCGGTCAGCGCGACGCGTTCGGTGGCGGCGGTCAGCCGCTGCACCGGTCTCAGACCGGCGCGCGCCACCGCGGTTCCGGCGGCCGCGGCGAGCAGGATGCCGGCTCCGCCCATCACCACCAGGACCACGCTGAGCTGCGCCAACGTCCGCTGGGTGGGCTGCAGGGAGGTCGACATGACCAGGGCCGCGTTGCGCCCGGTGGGCACCGCGACGACGCGGCTGTTGCTCGCCTTGTCGGTGCGCAGCGAGCGCTGGACCTCGCCCTTGGCCACCGACAGCTCCAGCACGCTCATCGGCGGTCGCTGCTCCGGGCCGAACACGGTGCCGTCGCCGGAGAGCACGTTGATCTTGAAGTTGGTGGCGACGAAGAACGCCACCGGGACCTGCTGCAAGTCGGCGGTGCGCACCAGCGGGCCCTCGGCCGCCTCCACCGCGCGTTCGGTGAGGCTGTCGTCGAGCTGCTGGTAGAGGCTGTCGCGCACCGTCACGAACGCCCCGACCGACACCAGCGCCACCGCACCGGCCACGCACATCGCGGCCAGCCAGGTGACGCGGTTGCGCAGCGACACCCGCTGCAACCTGCTGGGCGGCGGCGGGTTGTCCAGGTCGGGCGGTGGCGGCGCGGGAACGGCCATCGGATTGCCCATCATGGCGGCGTCTCGCGGAGCACGTAGCCAACACCGCGCACGGTGTGGATCAGCCTCGTCTCCCCCTCGGCCTCGGTCTTGCGGCGCAGGTAGCCGATGTAGACCTCCAGGGCGTTGCCCGAGGTCGGGAAGTCGTAGCCCCACACGTCCTCGAGCAACCTGCTGCGGGTGAGCACCTGCTTGGGGTGCGCCATCAGCAGTTCCAGCAGGGCGAACTCGGTGCGGGTGAGGCTGATCGAGCGCTCGCCGCGGCGGACCTCGCGGGTTCCCGGGTCCAGCTCCAGGTCGGCGAAGCGCAGCGCCGCTGGCTGCGCGTCGGGTCCGCCCTCGGGCGGTGTGGCGCGGCGCAGCAGCGCGCGCAGCCGGGCGAGGAGCTCTTCGAGGGCGAAGGGCTTGGGCAGGTAGTCGTCGGCGCCGGCGTCGAGCCCGGCAACCCGGTCGGACACGGCGTCGCGGGCGGTGAGCACCAGGATCGGCAGGTCGTCGCCGGTGCTGCGCAGCCGCCGCGCCACCTCCAGACCGTCGAGCCGGGGCATCATCACGTCGAGGACCATGGCGTCCGGGCGGTTGTCGGCCAGGTGGTCCAGTGCTTGTTGGCCGTCCGCGGCGAGCTCCACTTGGTACCCGTTGAACTGCAGGGACCTTCGCAGCGACTCCCGCACGGCACGATCGTCGTCGACGACGAGGATGCGCATGCGGACAGTGTTACCCGTTGCCCTGAGAACGAGCTGAGAGCCCCGCCCGACCTCGCCCGTCGAGGTGACAGCCGTCTCGGTCCGGCGCGCGCCGTACACTCGGCGTGACGACGCGCGCCGGATGCGCTCACTTCTCCTGGAAGTGGCGGATCAACGCGCGCGGCACCAGCTTCCGCTCGCCGTCCACCACGATCGGCACCAGCTCGGGCGCCTTCGCCTTCCACTGCGAGCGGCGGTGCCGGGTGTTGGCCCGCGAGGTCTTGCGCTTGGGAACTGCCATGTCGGGTCCTTTCGGGGAGTCGAGCGGTTCAGCGGCGGCGGTCGCCGTAGCGGCGGCGGAACTTCTCGACGCGCCCCTGGGTGTCCATGACCCGCTGGTTGCCGGTCCAGAACGGGTGCGAGTAGGCGGTCACGTCGATCGTGATCAGCGGGTAGGTGTTGCCGTCCTCCCACTCGATGCGCGCGTCGGAGGTCGCGGTGGAGCGGGTGAGGAAGCTCTTGCCGGTCGTGCGGTCCTGGAACACCACGGGCTCGTATCGGGGGTGGATGTCGGGTTTCACTGGTTTCCCTTCAATTCGGATTCAGCGGGTTCGGCGCACGGTTCGGTGCGCCAGTCGGCGAACGGGTCCGGGTACTGCGCCCACTCCTGCTCGCCGGCGGCGAGTTCGTCGTCGGTGAGCACGGCGTCGCGCAGCGCGCGGACGATCTCGTGCGGGTCGGCTTCGTGGGCGATGACGACGAGCTCGTTCATCCGGTCGCCGTAGTAGTCGTCCCAGGTCAGCGCGGCCCGCAGCCGCCGGTCGTCGGAAAGGCCGTCCCAGTCGTCGACGGTCGCCAGCCACGGTCCGGCGTGGGCGACGGCGAGCCCGCCGCCCGCGGATTCCAGCCACAGCGAGTCGTCGGGCTGGCTGGCCACCCAGAACCGGCCGCGGGTGCGCACGACGCCGTCCAGCAGCATGTCGACGGCCTCGTGCAGCCGCTTCGGGTGGAACGGGCGGCGCTCCTCGAACAGGACGGTGGCCACGCCCGCGTCGGTGTCCAGCGACGGCTGGCCGCGCAGCAGCCGGCCGTGCGGTCCGTCGACCTCGCCGCGCCGGGAGTCCTCGGGGATGCGCGCCAGCAGTGCGGGCAGGTCCAGGTCGTCGAGGTGGGCCAGCGGTGCCGACGGGGTGAGCCGCGCGAGCACGGCCTCGGTGCGGACCCGCTGCCAGCGGTCCTCTGCGGCTCCGACCAGCACGATCGCGTCGGCGAACTCGGCCTGCCCGACGGCCACCTGAGCCACCGTGCGCTCGTCGTCGGCGCTTCCGCCCAGTCCGCGCTCGGCGAGCTCCTCCTCGCCGGAGGCGTCGGGCAGCCAGGTCTCGAGGTCGACGGTGGTCAGCACGGCCTCGATGGCGACGTCGGTGAGCAGCGGGCGACCGTCGACCTCGACGTGGCGCAGGGCCCAGCAGATCGCCTCGGGCTCCAGCGCCGGGTCGAGCCGGATGACGATGCAGTTGATGTCGGGCGCGGCGGCGAGCCTGCGCAGCAGCGGCAGCAGGTCTTCGCGCAGCGTGCAGGACACGCAGCCGTGCGCGAGTTCGAGGACGTGGCTGTCGACGTGATCGCCGTGCCGGACCTCGCGGCGCACCACTCCTTCGGCGACCGAGCGCAGGTCGGCGTGCACCAGCGCGGTTCCTGACGGGTCGCGGAGGCGCGCGACCTCGGCCGCCTCGGCGACCTGGCTTTCGCGGAGGCCGGCCACCAGCAGCAGCGGCGTCCGGTCGGACGGATCGGTGAACATCCCCACCTCAATCGACAACGGTTTTCATCTTCGCTGTCGACACGCTACCCTGGCCGTCAGCTATATGAAAATGGATGTCGTTATCGAGAGGTAGGTCATGTCAGTCCGCTGCCAGGTGACCGGCAAGAAGCCGGGCTACGGCAACCAGGTCTCGCACTCCCACCGCAAAACCCGCCGCCGCTGGCTGCCCAACGTGCAGAACAAGCGCTACTGGCTGCCCGCCGAGAACCGGTGGATCCGGCTGCGGGTGTCGACCAAGGGAATGAAGACGATCGAGAAGCGCGGCATCGACGCGGTCGTCGCCGACATGCGCGCACGAGGGGAACGCATCTGATGGCCAAGAGCACCGACACCCGTCCGGTGATCAAGCTCCGCTCCACCGCGGGCACCGGATTCACCTACGTCACCACCAAGAACCGGCGCAACAACCCCGACCGCATGCGCCTCCGCAAGTACGACCCGGTCGCCCGCAAGCACGTCGAGTTCCGAGAAGAACGCTGACCAACCCCCGGGGACACCGCAGGCGATCACTCACGCCGAGCCGACCCCAACCGATCACCACCCGACAACCCCCTGGGCGATCACCGCGACAAGAACCCCAGGTGATCACCAACCCAGGGGAACTCCAGCTCACCCCCACCCCGGGAGTGACCGGATTTCAGTGGAAATCCGGGTCCCGATTTCCACTGAAATCACGAAATCACTGGTCGAGGACGCACAGCAGAGAGGACATCGTGGCCAAGAAGTCGAAGATCGCCCGGAACGAGCAGCGCAAGGAGGTCGTCGAGCGGTACGCCGAGCGGCGGGCCGAGCTGAAGCGGATCATCGCCTCGCCCGAGACCGAGCCGGAAGCCCGTTTCGAGGCCCAGAGCGAGCTGCAGCGGCAGCCGCGGGACGCCAGCCGGGTCCGGCTGCGCAACCGGGACACCGTGGACGGGCGTCCGCGCGGCTACTTCCGCAAGTTCGGGCTGTCGCGCGTGCGCTTGCGCGAGATGGCGCACAAGGGCGAGCTGCCCGGCGTGACGAAGTCGAGCTGGTGATCGCATGCGCCGACCCGTAGAACGCCGCAAGAAGCCGAACCTCCTGCAGCGCGAGGGCGTCGTCCAGGTCGACTGGAAGGACGTGACGCTGCTGCGCAAGTTCATCTCCGACCGGGGCAAGATCCGCTCGCGCCGGGTCACCGGGCTGACCGCGCAGGAGCAGCGCGACGTCGCCAAGGCGATCAAGAACGCCCGCGAGATGGCGCTGCTCCCGTACCACCACAAATAGGACGATCCGGTCGAACGCCGTGCGATACCGGTCACCCTGGACCCGGGTGGCCGGTATCCCCGGTGCAGCATTGATCGCGATGAAGACCCCTGGACACAACCCCAGCCTGACCGATTCCGCTCCCGCCGCCGAGCTCTACGACGTGATCAACCGCAGGCGGGACGTCCGCCGCGAGTTCTCCGGCGCCGAACTCCCCGAGCCGGTGCTGCGCCGCGTGCTCACCGCCGCGCACACCGCGCCGAGCGTCGGGCTCTCCCAGCCTTGGGACTTCATCCTGGTCCGCGACGCGAACACGCGCCGCACGTTCCGCGAGCACGTCCTGGCCGAGCGCAGCGTGTTCGCCAGCAAGCTCGACGGCGAGCGGGCCGACACCTTCAGCAAGATCAAGGTCGAGGGCATCGTGGAGTCCTCGCTGGGCATCGCCGTCACCTACGACCCGCGCCGGGGCGCACCGCAGGTGCTGGGAAGGCACGCCATCGCCGACGCCGGCCTGTACTCGGTGTGCCTGGCGATCCAGAACCTGTGGCTGGCAGCGACCGCCGAAGGCCTCGGGGTGGGCTGGGTCAGCTTCTACCGCGAGGAGTTCCTGCGACGGCTGCTAGGAGTTCCCTCCGAGGTCAGGCCGGTGGCATGGTTGTGCGTGGGACCGGTTCGCGAGCTCGCCGAAACCCCGGACCTGGAACGTCACGGCTGGCGCCAGCGGATGCCTCTGGACGACGTCATCCACTACGAAGCGTACGGGCGCGGTCGCAACCGGTAACCTCGGACAGGTCGCTCATCCGAGCGGCCACGATGACGTGCTCACGACGAGGTCGCGGTGCAGCCGGAGGAACAACCGCTCGCCGGGCACATCCCGGCCCAGGACCGCCAGGTGAGGCGGTTGCTCGACGCTGGCAGCTTCGCCGAGGCCGATGCCGCCTTCGACGAGCTGCTCGCCGGCGGCTCGAACTTCGTCGACGACCGCTGGGTCCGCTCCACGGTGCTGGTGCACCGCGCCCTGCTGGCCTGGCGGCTGGGCCGCATCCCGCTCGCCCTGGAGCTCATCGCCGAGGGCTGGACCGAGCTCGACACGCAGCCGCCGAGCGGCGGATCGGCCGCGCACACCGTCAGCATGCTGGGCTTCCTGCTGGAGGGCATCGGACGGCGCGGTCCGGCGATGGACCTGATGTCGCTGGCGGTGCAGATCGCCCGCGACTCGGGCGATCAGCCCTCGCTGGCCCACTGCGAGCTCCGCGAAGGCATCGCCCGGGTGTTCCGCGCCGCGAACCAGCCCGAGCAGGCCGCCCACCAGTTCGCCGCGGCCCGCGAGCTCTGCGAGGAAGCCCAAGCGCTGGCCAAGCCGGGACGCGTCAAGCGCAGCGCCCTGGCCTGCTTGGCCCGGTCGTTGGTGGGCACCGGCGACGTGGAGGGGGCAGAGCGCGTCGCGCACGAGACGCTCATCCTCAGCCGCGACACCTCCGACGGCTACGCGATGGCGCTGGCGAACTGGGTGCTGGCCGTCATCAGGCGCTCGCAGGGCGTCCTGACCGAGGCCCGCACCTTCGCCAGCCGTTCACTGGAGAGCGCCGAGAACATCCGCGAATCGTTCTTGATGATGCGGTTCTCCCGCGAGCTCGCCGAGATCTGCAAGCAGCTGGGCGATCCGGTGGGCGAGGCAGCGGCCCTGCGCCGCGCGGTGTCCGCAGCCGTGTCGGCCGTGGACATCCTCAAAGAAGGTCTCGGCCAAGCGCTGGAGCAGCGCAGAGTCGCCACCCAGGCGCAACGCATGGCGATGGCGGCCCGCGAAGCCGCCCTGCGCGACCCGCTCACCGGCCTCGCCAACCGCCTAGGCCTGGAACGCATGGCCCCGGTCCTGCTGGAACGCAACGCCTCCGCAGGCAGGGTCCCGTGGCTGGTGCTGCTCGACGTCGACTACTTCAAGGAGGTCAACGACTTCGCCGGCCACACCGCGGGCGACGTCGTCCTGCAGGAGGTGGCCAACCTGCTGCGCCGCGAATGCCGCGCGGGCGACCTGCTCTGCCGGTGGGCGGGCGACGAGTTCGTGGTCCTGCTCGTCGACGCCGCCGAGGACTCCTGCGACGCCGGCCCGGCCGTCGCCGAACGCATCCGCGCAGCGGTCAACGCCCACGACTGGCGCCTGGTCCTGGGCAGGCTGGAGCAGAAACCCACGGTCAGCATCGGCGTGGCCGCAGGCCCCCACGACCTGGACCAGCTCTTCGCAGCCGCCGACATCGGCCTCTACAAGGCCAAAAGAGCAGGCCGGAACAGAGTGGAGAACGGCACCGACCAAGCAGAGACCGACCAAGAACTTGACCGGTGAAGTCCGAAACCGCTGCCAAGCAGCCTGTTTCAGACAATCCCCTATGGACCATCCACCCGATGTGCGTTCGAGGCCGAGAAACCACCGAGGACGCCGAGGTGGTCAACGACGACGCCCCACGAGCCGACCCCCTCAGAGCCCGCCAGCAGTGACACCACCCGACCACGAGCACCGACCGCGATCAGCGGAGGAAGCGACCCGCAGACGCCACCAGGTGCCGAACCCGAACCCCCACCCAGGTACCCTCCGATCAGGCCCTCGTAGCTCAGGGGATAGAGCACGGCTCTCCTAAAGCCGGTGTCGCAGGTTCGAATCCTGCCGGGGGCGCTTTCTTCTGGCCGCGGAAAGATGATCCTGACCAGGCGTGGAGCACTCGATGCTGATCCGCTTGGTCACTGACTGCCCACCAGTTGCATCGCTGAAGCCGATGGCTTGCGGGTGGTTCACGGGCCACTGGCGCACCGGTCTCTCCGCTTCATCCATCAAGGTGCGGTGCTCACCGGGGCATGCAGGTCGGGGACCACCCTGCTTCGAACGCATGTGGCACTAGGCAGAGAATGATCAACCGCTCCGACGCGCGAAGGCGATGACATTGGCCAGGTAGCGATCGTTCGTGTCATCGAAATCCCCACCGCACGTGATGATTCGGATCTCAGCGTTACTGGTGGAGCCGTAGACAGCATCGGTGGGAAATTCGTCTTTGGAGTGCCTCTCGAGGCGATAGGTCGTGAACACCGCAGTCGTGCGGTCTGCGCGATCGATGAACACTTGTGCTCCAGGAGGTAGATCAGGAAGCCGGAAGAAGACTGCGGGGCCCGTATGAGAATCGACATGGCCGGCAATCACGGCGGGACCGCTTTCCCCAGGCTCGGGGCCGTCTTTCCACCATCCCGCGATATCATTTCTCGCGGGTGGCAGCAGCACTCCGCTTTCACCTACCTGCAGCGGTATTATCGGGGCATCGACTTCAATGTCTGGAATTCTCACTCGAATCGGAACGGGGGCCTGACCGTCGGTAACGTAATGAGGCTCCATCGACGGCTTCTGCGATACCGGTCGCGGATCGTTCACCACTAGGGTCTGGATTGCCCGTTCGCTGCACCCACCAATTCCCAGCAAGAGAAGAAAACAGGAACCGACCAGCAATCGCAAACGAGGCTGGTCGACACCCGTTATCTTTTCCGCCCGCTTCATGTGACGGGACTTAGCCCGTGCCGCCCACTCGGCGACGCCGCAGGACAACGACACCGCTCGCGGTGAGGAGTGCGCCTACGGCGAGACTCCATTGCCCCGCTGAATCGCTGGCGTTCTCCGCCATCCCTCCATGACCGGCTTCAACTCCGCCAGATGGCATGGCGCCCTGGTCTGATCCGCCCCCATCCTCGTTGGGCACCGCAACCGACGATGACGAGTCCGAGCCGCTAGGGCGGTCTTCACATGCCTCGCCATCATCGTCCGCATCGAGTCGATGCGGGTCACCACTTCCCTGATGTCCGAAGAATTCTTGCGCTTCCGGCTGCGTAGCGAAATCCGCACAGTCAAGGTCTTGCGCAAAAGCCGTACCAGCGAGCGGGAGAGCTGCCCCGCAGGCAAGCACGCCAGCGGCAACAGCGACACGAGGACGCATCCGAACCCCCTTGCAATGGGTGACCAACTGGGAGTAAGGACGCTAGAGTTGCCGCACATTGATCGCCATTCGACTTCGCCCTTCCGTGGAATAAAGTGAAAATCGCTTTGGGCTAGCCACGCGGTGACGAAAATCCATGAGTAGCTCTCACAACCCTGTCGAAATGTGCACTCCCGAGGACCATCGACTGCGAGGCACAAGGAGCTGTTCCGCCGCGCGCTGGAGCGCTGCACCGACGGACCGGCCTCCTACCCAGCTGCGCAACCGCTTTCAATCCTGACCTGGCCGCCCGGCTGATTCAGGCTTCCCGGGCCGAGTTCCTGAAGGCCGGCAGGACGATGTCGTCGACGACGTGGGCGACGTAGTCGTCGTCGACGAGTTGGCGGCGGATCATCCTGAGGGTCAGCAGCGAGGAGACGATCTCCTCGAAGAGGTCCCGATCGACCGGGGCCGGTAGTTCGCCGCGCTCGACGGCTCGGGTGATGACCCGTTCCGGGAGCCGAGCGCCGCTGGGGGTGTTGCGCTCCAGCTCCTCGGCGATGCCGGCGACATCGGGACGGGCCTGCATGACGCCGAGGGCCAGGCGGCCGTCGAAGCCGTTGATCAGCGTGGCGAGCCTGCTCGCGTGCGCGATGAGATCGCCGCGCAGGGAGTCCGCCTCGGCGATCTCCGGGTAGTGCGGGACGTGGTCCTTCAACGCCGCGACCAGCAGGTCGTGCTTGTCCTGCCAGCGGCGGTAGATGGTCGTCTTCGCCGTTCCGGCCTTGGCGGCGACGGCCTCGATCGAGAATCCGGCGTAGCCGCGCTCGGCGAGCAGTTCGCGGGTCGCGGCGAGGATCGCCTGGTCCCGGTCCGGGTCTCGCGGTCGTCCCGTGGTCACGGTGAGTACGACCTGAGCTCGGCGCCTGGCCCGTCCACAGCGAACGCTTCGACCTGCATGGCCGCACCTCCAGTTTCGATACGCTTCTGTAGCGTATCGAAAGTGTGCCAGCGGTCAGCCGGGTTCGGCAACCCCGAACCGTCAGCCCGAGGGGTGGGTGAGGTGGCGGAGGGCGTCGGCGACGCGCTCCCGGTGCTCTTGCAGGACCGTCTGCGGGATGCCGTCGGAGGTGGCCGTGGCGACGAGGTCGTCGGTGGCTTCTCGGAGGGCTGCGCTCGTGGCCGCCGCCTGCATGCGGACTTCGAGGGCGTCGGCCGGGAGGCCCATGCGGTCGGCCAGGACTTCGGCGAAGGCGGGCTCGGCGCGTTCGCGCAGCACCAGGTAGAGGGCGCGCAGCGCCGGTTCGTCGTGGGTCATGCGGATGACCGCCAGGACCGCTTCGATGTCGTCGCCCGCGTCGAGCACGGGCGTGTAGGCGGCGCGCAGGTGCTCGGCGAGTTCGAGCTCGGGCGGCCAGGTGCGCAGCACCGCGCCGAAGGCGTCGATGGACTTCGACAGCAGCGGTTCGACGCAGCTCTCCTTGCTGCGGAACCAGCGCCACAGGGTGCGCTCCGAGATCCCGGCGGCGTGCGCGATCTGCTCGCCCGAGGTCGCCGCCACCCCGTGTTCGCGGAACAACCGCACCGCGTGGCGGGAGATGTCGAGTCGCTGCTGCTGTCTTTGCTGGTCGCTCGCCGGCGGACGGCCGCGGCGGGGTCGTTCGACCACTGAGAGCTCCCTCAGGCCGGCCGGGATTCGTGTTGACACACCCTAATCCGCCCAACATTATTGTCAGTAACTGCCAGTTAATGCATCGAGGAGACCCATGAGCTCAGTCGCCGAGCGCCTGCAACTCCCCTTCCCGAGGCCGAACGTCCTCGACCTCGCTCCGCTGTACGAGGTGCTGCGCCGCGAAGCGCCCGTCGCCCCGGTCACCACCCCGGCGGGCGACCCCGCGTGGCTGGTCACCCGGTACGACGAAGTGCGGACGCTGCTGAGCGACAAGCGGTTCGGACGCTCCCACCCCGAACCCGAGCGGGCGTCGCGCGTGTCGACCGCCGCGGTGCAGGACGGTCCGACGGGCAACTACGAGACCGAGGAAGCCGACCACGCGCGCATGCGCCGGCTGCTGACGCCGGCCTTCTCGGCCAAGCGGATGCGGATGCTCACCGACCACGTGCAGGAGCTGGTCGACGGCTACCTCGACCAGCTGATCGCCGAGCGCGAATCCGGCGACGTCGTCGACCTGCACTCGGGCCTGGCGTTCCCGCTGCCGGTCGCGGTCATCTGCCAACTGCTCGGCGTGCCGGAGAGCGACCGCGAGCACTTCCACTCGCTGTCGAGCCGGATGGCGACGCTGGCCACCGACGACGACCCCCACCGGGCGCGCGAGGAGTTCAACTCCTACATGACCGGACTCGCCGAGTCGAAGCGCGATGACCTGGGCGAGGACGTCATCTCGGACCTGGTGCGCGCCCAGGACAGCGACGAGACCTACGACTACGGCGAGATGATCCGGCTGTGCGTCGGGCTGCTGTTCGCCGGTCACGAGACCACCGTCAACCGCATCGGTCTCGGCGTGCTGTTCCTGCTGACCCAGCCCGAGCACTGGAAGGCGCTGACCGCCGATCCGTCGGGCCGGGTCAACCGCACGGTCGAGGAGATCATGCGGCTGGGCGCTCCGGGTGATCTCGGGCTGCTGCGCTACGCGCACACCGATGTCGAGATCGGCGACGTGACGATCCGCCGCGGCGAGGCCGTCATCCTGTCGGTCAACGCGGCCAACCGCGACGAGACCGCCTACGCCGACGCGGAAGTCTTCGACCCGGACCGCGAGGAGCGCACCCACCTGGGCTTCGGGCACGGCGCGCACTTCTGCATCGGCGCCAGCCTCGCCCGCACCGAACTGCGGATCGTCTTCGAAACCCTCGCCCAGCGCCTCCCCGACCTGCGCCTGGCCCGGGAGATGGACGAGCTGGAGGTCCGCCCGACCATCACCGGCGGCGTCACCTCCCTGCCCGTGACCTGGTAGTCGAGGTGGTGGCGGTTCCGGGCGGAACTGCCACCACCGCAGGTCATCAGCAGGCGGTGTCCTGCTCCGGGAGTTCCCCGTCGACCAGGAAGTCCGTCGTGGTGTTGAGGGCGCAGGCGTTGTCGCCGAGCACGTAGACGCCGTGGCCGCTGCCCTCGACGCTGACCAGCCGGGACCGGTCGCCGAACTTCTCGTCGAGGAGTTCGCCACCTCGGTGCGGGGTCACCGGGTCGCGGCGGTTCTGCAGCACCAGCACGTTCTCCGGACCGTTCCGGTCGATCGCGACGGGCCGCTCGGCGGGAGCGTCCCAGAAGGCGCACGGGCTGATGTTCGCGCTCGCAGCGCCGTACATCGGGTAGCGCTCGCGGTCCTCGGAGACCGCGCGCTGGTAGGTCCGCACGTCCCCCGACCAGTCGAAGTCGTTGCAGGTCACCGCCAGGAACACCGACCACGGGTTGTCCGTGGGAGCCGCTGCGGCGGTCGTTCTCGGTGTCTCGCCGCCGCTGCTCACCGATTGCCACGCCTGCGCGGTGAGCCCGTACTTCGTCTTCCCGTACAGGGCAGCGAAGGTCCCCAGCCGGAACACGCGTCCGTCGATGCCGTTGACCGGCGCCGCGTCGAGCCGTTCGGCGAGCCGGAAGTACGTCTCGCGCACCTCCTCGGGCGTGCGCCCCAGGCCGTAGGTCTGGTGCCGCTCGGCCGCCCACTTCGCGAAATCGGGGAAGGTCTCCTCGAATCCGAGGGCGTACCTGCGCAGACCGTCGTGGTCGAGGTGGGTGTCGCCGATGTTGCTGTCGACCACGATCCGGTCGGACCGCTCGGGGAACATCGACGCGTACGCCGCACCGAGCGCCGATCCGTAGGAGTAGCCGAGGAAGCTCGCCTTCTCCTCGCCGAGCGCGGCGCGGATCGAATCGAGGTCGCGCGCCATGTTCGCCGTCGAGAGGTGCCGCATCCGGCCGTCGACGTCGTGCGCGGCGCACTGCTCGGCGACCCGCTTCGCCGACTCGGCCTGCGCGACGACCGCCGCGTCGTCGACCGCGTACGGCGGGATGTTGCCGAGATAGCCCTGCTCGTCGGTGAATCCGCAGCTCACCGGCGCCGAGTGCCCGATGCCTCGGGTGTCCATGCCGATCAGGTCGTAGCTCTCCAGGACGCTGGCCGGCATTCCGCGCGATGCCAGGAAGTCCGGGAACGCCAGGCCAGATCCGCCCGGACCACCGGGGTTGAGCATCAGCACGCCCCGCCGCTTGGCCGGGTTCGTGCTGGCCAGCCGCGACACCATGAGCTCGATGCGCTCACCGCCGGGGTCGGCGTGGTCGAGCGGGACGGCAATCGCGGCGCACTCCAGCACGACCGTCTCCGTCTTCACGTCCGCGGAGCACGGACCCCACGCGGGCCCCTCTTCGGCCACCGCGGTCGGTGTGACCACCGACCACGCCAGGCCGACCATCACCGCCAGCACCGCTGCGCGCCTTCGCTTCATCGTCGCCCCACCTCTTCGCGATTCGAGAACGAAGAGCATTCGAGCGCCTGCCCTCGGGGCATGGTCACGCGAGCAGGCCAATCGCGAGCTCGACGCGCACATGAGTGCCGTTGACCTGCGCGGACGTCCACCTCAATTGGCCGTGGTCAAAGCCCGGTGGCCGCGAACAACGGTTCCGGTTGCTGGTCTTCTCCGCGCTGGACAGTGTCGAGTTCACCGGCGGTTCTCCGGATTCACCGGCCGCCGAGCTCAACCCGACCTCTCACCGAAAGCGAGTGCGCCCAGATGAGGAAGACCGCTACCGCGTTGATGATGACCGCTCTGCTGTCGCTGCTGTCGGCGAGTTTCTTCGCCGCTCCCGCGTCCGCTGCGATCTGCAAGAGCCGAACGAGCGGGTTCCCGGGCAAGTGGGGACCGGTCTCGAAGGAGTGCTCCTACACCAGTCCGGCCAGCGGCTGGGACGGCAAGCTGCGGATCACCTGGAACGTGCAGGAGAGCACCAACCAGTACGCGTGCGTCGCAGCGCGGATGAGCAAGGCGAAGAACCCCGACAAGTGGCAGTCGCTGGGGTGCGGCACCCTCGGCACGGGCGAGATCAAGTGGCCCAAGAACACCGCTTCGATGGTCGAGGTCCGGGTGCGCAGCGGGAACGCCCACATGGCCAACGTGGACTACTCGATCTGATCCAACACCGGAAAGACCTGTTGAGGAATTGCTTTGCTTGTCGGTGCGGGTAGCGGAACCTGACACGCCGTCTGGCCTCCGGGGCCACGACTGATGCATGCCAATGCACGGCGTCGCGGCGTCCTCACCCAGACGACGTGTCAGAACCCGCGGCGGTGCGAGCTGAGTCCCACACCTGAAGCAGCGACACCGTCGCATTCCTCAACAGGTCTTAACCCCCCTTGGACTGGCTGTCGAGGGCAGCCGCCTCGTCGGGGGTGGGAGCGGTGCCGCCGAGGTGGGCGGGGAGCCACCAGCGCTCGTCGGCGTCGGCGGGCTGCTCGGGGTAACCGGCCTGCAGGTCGTCGAGGATCGCCGACATGCGGTTGCGGAGGTCTTCGGTGAGCGCCTCCGGATCGTCCTGCGGGGTGGGCCAGAACGGCTCGCCCGCGTGGATGTGGATCGGCACGTGGCGCTTGGTCAGCGTCTTCGGCCTGCCCTTCGTCCACAGCCGGTGCGTGCCCCACAGCGACATCGGCACGACCGGGACGCCTGCCTCGGCGGCCATCCGGACCGCGCCGGACTTGATGGGCTTGACGGTGAACGATCGGCTGATGGTCGCCTCCGGGAACACCCCGACGACCTCGCCCGCGCGCAGCCTGCGCACCGCCTCGTCGTAGGAGTCCCGTCCCGCCGCGCGGTCGACCGGGATGTGGTGCATTCCGCGCATCAGCGGCCCGGCGATCTTGTTGTCGAAGACTTCCTTCTTGGCCATGAAGCGCACCAGCCGCTTGGCGGGCTGCGCGCCGAGCCCGCAGAAGATGAAGTCGAGGTAGCTGACGTGGTTGCAGGCGATCACCGCGCCTCCGGTGCGCGGGATGTGCTCGGTGCCTGTCACACGCAGCCGGTTGTCCAGCACGCGGAACATGGCCTTCGCCGCCAGGATGACGGGCGGATAGACGATTTCAGCCATTTGAGCAGGTTACGCACCCGTAGGTTCGCGCGGGGCACCCGTGCGTCCACAGTCACATTTCCCGAGGCAGAGGCGTGCCTCCATCGTTGCGAACCCCGTCCGACCAAGATCCGCCATACGGGTGCGGCGACCGCATTTCGCTTCCACGGCCCGGCGCTTCACGGGACCCTTGGCAGGATTTGATCTTCACGGGGGCGAGGTTTCCATTCCGGAGGCGCACGTGGTGGATGACAGGATTCAGCAGAGCGATCGTCCGAGCAGGAAGGTCCTCACCGGCATCGCGATCGCCGCATGCGGCGGCGTGATCGCGCTGCTCGTCGAGTACCTGGTGCTCCAGGTCTGGCTCGCCCCGGAGGTGAAGCCGTGGGGCAGCAACGCGGCTCAAGAAGCGGTGGGTGGCGTCTCCGCTGATGGCGAGCTCAAGGACATCGGCGAGCAGGTCAAGATGACGGGTACGTTGACCGACAGAGCCAATGACAACAAGGCCGCGTTGCTCATCATCCTCGTGAACGACAAGGAATATCGCAGAGTGGTCCTCACGAAGGGCGCGCATGAATCGACCGGCATCGACGAGTTGTTGTCGGACACGGCCAGCATCGCGGTCCGCGAATGCCTGACCCATCCGACGGATGAAACCAGGGATCGAAGGTGCCGCGACCCTCTGACGATCTGGCCCTAGAGCTCGCCGTAGACGGTTTCGCAGGGGATGCCGTCTGAGTCGTCGTCCATGTCCGAGGGCGCGCCGAGCGAGTACCAGTAGCCGGTGACCTCGGCGAAGCTCATGCCCTGGGATTGCAGGGTCGCGCAGTCGTGGGTGCCCGCCTGCCCAGCGGCGGGGACGTTCTTCTCGCCGTAGATGGTTTCGCACGGGATGCCGTCGGCATCGTCGTCCATGTCCGACGGCGCTCCGAGGCCGTACCAGTAGCCGACGACCTCGGTGAAGTCCATCCCCGAGCTCTGCAGCTCTCCGCAGTCGTGGGTGTTGCGCACCGGCTGCTGCTGCTCGACCACCACAGGCGCGTTGACCGTCGTCGACGGCGCGGGAGCCGGTGGCGGCAGAGGGGGCGGCGAGGAGCCCGACGGCACGATGGTGATCGTGCACCCGCTCGCGGCCGCGATCAGCGCCGCGCAGCACAGGATTCGGACTGCCCCCAGGTTCACGAGATCCAGCATGAGTAGCGGAGCCACTGCTCACCACGGGCCAAAGTCCTGCCGTCCTCGCAGCTCACAGATGATCTTGCTGTCGCGCCGCCGAGGTGACCTGCGTCGCAGGCGGCGTCTTGCAGCTTGCGACGATTCTTCCTGGAAGATATCTTTCTTCGAAGAAAACGCCAGAGAAGAAAGCTTCTGGATAGACACTTCCGAGTGAGGCTGTCTCTCCAGCCGGTGAGAGCCATCGCGAGAGGGGGGGGGGAGGACGCGCGCCGGCGTCGGTCGTGGGGATGCCCGGCGTCGGTGCGCGTTCACCAAGACCACTCTGAGGGGGTGGGCACGGCGTCGGTGCCGACATGGGGATGTCCGGCACCGACGCCGTGGTGAACGACCCTCAGCGCTGCCGGGCGGGCCGGACGACGATCTCGTTGACGTCGACGTCGGCCGGCTGGTCGAGCGCGTAGGCCACGGCATCGGCGATGGCCTGCGGCGCGATCGCGTGGGCCCGGTACGAACTCATCGCCGCGGCGGCGTGCGGATCGGTGATCGAGTCGGCCAGCTCCGAGGTCACCACGCCCGGCGAGATGGTCGTGACGCGGATCGACGGATCGGACTCCTGGCGCAACCCCTCGGTGATCGCCCACGCCGCGTGCTTCGTACCCGAGTAGACGGCGCTGGTGGGCACCACCTCGTGCGCTCCCACGCTGGCCACGGTCAGGAAGTGGCCCCCGCGACCGGTGAACTCCGGCAGCACGGCGGCGATCCCGTTGAGCAGCCCGCGCACGTTCACGTCGATCATCGCCTCCCACTCCCCGACCAGCCCCGCATCCAGCCGGGACAGCGGCATCACGCCCGCGTTGTTGACGAAAACGTCGACCCGGCCGAACTTCGCGCGTGCCTCGGCGACGAACGCGGCGACGTCGGCGCGATCGGTCACGTCCACGCGCACCGGGTGCACGCCGGGCAGTTCCGCGAGCCGGTCGACGCGCCGGGCTCCGGCCACGACGTGGTGCCCGTCGGCCGCCAGCCGGGTCGCGATCGCCGCCCCGATGCCGCTGCTCGCTCCGGTCACCAGTGCAACTTTGCTCTCATCCATGCCGTTCACACTGGTCAAGCGGACTCCGGCGTGGCAGGACGGCGTCCTCCTGGGAGCGCTGCGCCCACCCTCCGCACCCGGAACCCGCCTATGGTGACGGCATGCCGAACTCCGAGCTCGGTGCCTACCTGAGCGCCCGCAGGGCGCAGGTGGGCCCCGCTCAGGTGAACCTCCCCGCAACCGGGTTCCGGCGCGTTCCGGGCCTGCGGCGCGAGGAGGTCGCGATGCTGGCCGGGGTGTCGTTCGACTACTACGTGCGGCTGGAGCAGGGCCGGGAGCGGAGCCCGTCCGCGCAGGTCGTCGACGCTCTCGCGACCGCGTTGCTACTGTCCGAGGACGGGCGCGCGCACCTGCTCCGGCTGGCCGGGCTGAGCCCGCGCGGTCGCGCCGCCGCGGTGCACGAGCACGTCTCCCCGAGCCTGCTGCAACTGCTGGACGCCTGGCCCAACAACCCCGCGCTGGTCTACAACCGCGCGTTCGACGTGCTGGCCTCCAACGCGATCGCCGATGCCCTGTTCGCCGGCTGGACGCACTCGCACAACCTGATGCACGTGGTGTTCACCGACCCGGCCGCCCGCACCTTCTACCGCGACTGGGACGAGGTCGCGCGCAACTCGGTCGCCGGTTTCCGGCTGGGGCACGGGCAGGCCCCCGACGACCCGCGGATCCGCCAGATCCTGACCGAGCTGCTGGCCGACGGCGGCGAGTTCGCCGAGCTCTGGGCGAGCCACGACGCCCGCGGGAAATCCTTGGAGCGCAAGACCTTCCGGCATCGCGACGTCGGCGAGCTGACCCTGACGATGCAGACCTTCGGCGTCCGCTCCAGCCCTGGCCAGGAACTCGTCGTCTACCACGCCGAGCCCGGCTCCCCCAGCGCGGACGCGGTGGCGCTGCTCGGGTCGCTGGCCGCCGATCAGCCGCCCGCGAGGTAGGCGCGGAACTCCTCCGGCGGGATCGGCCGGGAGAAGTAGTAGCCCTGGTAGGCGTCGACGGAGACCGCGCGCAGCAGCTGGTGCTGCGTGGAGGTCTCCACTCCCTCGGCGATGCACATGCGGCCCAGCGTGCGGGCGAGTTCGGTCATGGCGCGGGCGATGCCGAGGTCGTCGGGGTCGGTTCCGACGCCGCAGACGAACATGCGGTCCAGCTTGATGATCTGCGTCGGCAGCTCCTTGAGCACCGACAGCGACGAGTAGCCGGTGCCGAAGTCGTCGACCGCGAACTGCACGCCATCGGCGACCAGGTCGTTCATCTCCTGGCGCTGCTCCGGTTCGAGCTGCGCGAACACCGTTTCCACCATCTCCAGCACCAGATCGCTGGGCGCGGCACCGGTTTCGCGGATCACCGAGCGCACGACGTCGGCGAAACCGGGCTGCTCGGGGCGGAGTCCGGTGAGGTTCACGGCCACCTTCACCGGGACGCCGTCATCGCGCTTCCAGGACCTCGACTCGCGCAAGGCGATGCGCAGCACGCACGTGTCGAGATCGGCGAGCATCCCGCCGCGCGAGGCCACCGCGAGCACCACGTCCGGCGTGAGCGGCCCGAGGTCGGGGTGGCGCCAGCGCAGCAGCGCCTCGGCGATCACGACGTTGTCGTCGTTGTCGATGACGGGCTGGTAGTGCAGGTCGAGCTCGTTCTGGTTGATGGCCTCGCGCAGGTGCTGCTCCAGCGTGAGCTGGTCGTGGTCGATCCCCGACCGCGCCTGGCCGCGCACCCGGGCGTCGAGCATCGCCGACTCCGCGGAGCGCAGCAGCGCCACGACGTCGGAGCCGCTGTCCTCGACCACCTTCACGCCGATCGACGCCGAGACCTGAACCTGCCTGCGCCGCAGCGGAACGGTCATCCGGAACAGCTCCGCGACGCTGTTGACGAAGGAGTCCAGCTCGTGGTTTCCCTCCAGGTCGTGCAGCAGGATCACGAACTCGTCGCCGTAGAAGCGGGCCACCTCGCAGCGCGAGGGCAGCCCGGCGAGCAGGCGTTCAGCGACCGCCGACAGGAGCTCATCACCGGCTTCGTGGCCGAGGGCGTCGTTGACCCGCTTGAAGTTGTGCAGGTCGCAGAACAGCACCGCGACGCTGCCGGGCTTGTCCGGCGGCAGCAGCTCGGCGAGCCGGTCCTGAAAGCCCCGGCGGTTCAGCAGCCCGGTGAGCTCGTCGTGGGTGGCCTGGTAGCGCAGGGTCATGGCGCGGGCGAGCTGCTCGGTGATGTCGTGGAAGGTGACCAGCCAGCTGCGGCCGCCGTCGTCGCGGACCGACGCGGCGGCCTGCACCTGGCAGGGCACGGAAGACCCGTCCGATCGGGCCAGCACCCGGTGCGGGACCAGCAGTTCGCCGGAGGAGCGGGTGAGACCGCCGACCAGACCGCCGCCGGAGTCGGTGGGATCGAGGAATTCGACGTCGAGGCGTCCGATCAACTCGTCGAGCCGGTAACCCAGCAGGTCGCAGAGCGCGCCGTTGGCGTCGACGAAGCGGCCGTCGTCGTCGAGCAGCGCGATGCCCGCGGGCGCGAGCTCGAACAGGTCGGCCATCCTGCGCTTGGTGCGCTCGACGCGAGCGGTGGACTCGCTCTCGTTGCGCACCACCTTGATGAACCCGTCGAGCGCGCCATCGGGAGTGCGCTGCGCGGCGATCACCACGTGCGCCCAGTACCGGCTGCCGTCCTTCCGGATCCGCCAGCCCCTGTCGATGAAGAACGCGTTCTCGGCGGCCTGCCGCAACTCCCAGTTCGGGTAGTCCGCGGCGATCTGCTCAGCGGGGTAAAACAGCGAGAAGTGGCGACCGATGACCTCGTGCGAGTCGTAGCCCCCGAGCCGGGCTGCGCCCGGGTTCCAACTGGCCACGTACCCGTTGGGGTCCAGGGCGAAGATCGCGTAGTCCCGCATGTCCTCAGCGGCGAGGATCTTCTGCGCACCGACGTGCACAGCCCATGGCTCACGCTTCTCGTGGTCCATCACCGGTCCCGTTCCTCGGCGTGTCCGCAACGTACGGTCCCGAGACCACTCCTCGCAACTGGTTGAGCCGAAGTCTTCGCGCTCAGCGGCGCGGGCCCAGAGCGGCGACCGCCGCTCCTAGGGCGCCGGGGTCGGGGCCAGAATCGCCGGGGTCACCCACCGGCGCAGGAAAGCCCGCAGATCGGCTCCGCCCCGCCCGGGCAGCGGGTCGTTGGCGAACGACAGGAGCACGCGCAGCAGGAACTCCAGCAGTTCGGTGAGCTCGTCGCCGGAGAAGCCGAGCTCGTCCCAGTCGACGTCGGTGCGGGCGAACGCGAGCCGGCAGGCGTCGAAGGCGCGGGCCGACGTGGCGCCGCGCGAGAAGGCTTCCGGGCGACCGAGGTCCAGGAAGAGCCCCAGGTAAGGGTCCTTCGGCACTTGCTCGATGGCGTAGGCCATCGCCTCGACGACGACGTCGGCGGGATCGCGGCGTCCGGCGAGGTGGGCGACGAGCCGTTCCAGGAAGCTGTTGAGCGCGGCGAACCCGACCGCGATGAACAGCTCCTCGGTGCTCGGGAAGTAGCGGTAGACGGTCTGCCGGATGACCCCCAGCTCGGCGGCGACGTCCGAGAGGCTCGTCTTGCCCGGTCCGTGCCGGTCGATGCACCGCATCGCCGCGTCGATGATGCGGGCCTTGGCCTCCTCGCCGTCACGCGGCGGCGCACCGTTCCACGCCGGTCGTTTCATGGCTCAAGTATGGCCGAGCGGACCCGCGACGCTGCCCATTGCCTCCTGACAATCATACATCTACGGTATGTCTGTATGACGCGCTTCGGCAAGCCGGACCGCGCTCAACCCCGCGATCCGCGAGGAGGCAACGGTGCCTGACCCGACGATCCCGGCCGGACTCGACTTCTCCGATCCAGAGCTGTGGGCCCAGCGGACCCCGGTCGAGGAGTTCACCTCGCTGCGCCAGACCGCGCCGGTCTGGTGGAACGCGCAGACCGACGGCATGGACGCGCCCTACGACGACGGCGGGTTCTGGGTGATCAGCAAGCACGCCGACATCCGGGAGATCTCCCGCGACCCCAAGCTCTACTCGTCCGAGGCCAACAACGCGATCATCCGATTCCCCGGCTACACCACGCCGGAAGCGTTCGAGGCGATCCGCACGATGCTGATCAACATGGATCCGCCGAAGCACACCAAGATCCGCGGCATCATCAACAAGGGGTTCACCCCGCGCGCAGTGGAGAACCTGCGGGCGGCGCTGACCGAACGCGCCGAGGCCATCGTGCGCGACGCCCGCGAGCAGGGCGGCGGCGACTTCGTCGAGCAGGTCGCCTGCGAACTCCCGCTGCAGGCCATCGCCGAGCTGCTGGGCGTGCCGCAGGAGGACCGCAAGAGCCTCTTCGACTGGTCCAACCAGATGCTCAACTTCGACGACCCCGAGTTCGGCGATCCGGTCGCCGCGGCCGCCGAAGTCCTCGGCTACGCCATGACCATGGCCGAGACCAAGCGTGCCTGCCCGATGGACGACATCGTGTCCAAGCTGGTCACCGCCGACGTCGACGGGCAGTCGCTGACCTCCGACGAGTTCGGTTTCTTCGTGATCCTGCTGTCGGTCGCGGGCAACGAGACGACCCGCAACGCCACCACGCACGGCATGAAGGCCTTCGTCGACAACCCCGAGCAGTGGGAGATCTACCGGGAGCAGCGGCCGTCCACCGCGCCCGACGAGATCGTCCGCTGGGCCACGCCGGTCACCTCGTTCCAGCGCACCGCCACCGAGGACGTCGAGGTCAGCGGCCAGCTGATCCGCGAGGGCGAGCGGGTCGCGCTGTTCTACAGCTCGGCGAACTTCGACGAGGACGTCTTCGACGACCCGTTCCGCTTCGACGTGCTGCGAGATCCCAACCCGCACTTGGGCTTCGGAGGGACCGGAGCGCACTACTGCGTGGGCGCCAACCTGGCCCGCCTGCAACTGGACCTGATCTTCAACGCGATCGCCGACGTGCTGCCCAACATCCGGCAGGTCGCCGAGCCCGAGCGACTTCGATCCAGCTTCATCAACGGCATCAAGCACTGGCAAGTCAGCTACGAGTAGAAGGAATCCCCATGGCTATCGTGCAGCCGCAGCCGGCCGCGGAGGACGGGCGGCGTCGCCTCCGCCTGGACAGCCCGGTGGACCGCCACCACGTCGGTGACCTGGAGATCAGCACCAAGGCCGAGGTCGACGCGGCCGTCGAGCGCGCCCGCAAGGCCCAGCAGGACTGGGCGGCGCGGCCGGTCGCCGAACGCGCCCGCATCCTGCGCAACGCGGTCGACGTGCTGGTCCGGCGGCGCGACGAGATCGTCGACCAGGTGCGCGCCGAGACCGGCAAACCCCGCGTCGAAGCACTGGCCATCGAGATCGTGCCCGCCTGCGACTTCGTCAACTTCTGGTGCAAGCGCGCCACCAAGGACCTGCGCGACGAGAAGCGCAGGCTGCACGGGTACCTGGCGCCGATGAAGAAGCTGCGCATCCGGTACCAGCCGCTCGGCGTGGTCGGGGTGATCACGCCGTGGAACGCGCCGTTCGTGCTGTCGCTGAACCCGGTCGTGCAGGCGCTGCTGGCGGGGAACTCCGTGGTGCTCAAGCCTTCCGAGGTCACCCCGCGCTCCGGCGAGCTCGCGGTGAAGGTGCTGCACGAGGCGGGCGTGCCCGAAGACGTGGTGCAGGTCGTGCACGGCGACGGCGAAACCGGTGCGGCCCTCGTCGACGGCGACGTCGACAAGATCTCCTTCACCGGCAGCGTCACCACCGGCCGCAGCATCGCCTCGGCCTGCGCGAAGAAGCTCACGCCCTACACCCTGGAGCTCGGCGGCAAGGACGCGATGATCGTCTGCGCCGACGCCGACCTGGAGCGCGCGGCCGCCGGTGCGGCGTACCTGTCGATGTTCAACACCGGGCAGGTGTGCCTGAGCGTCGAGCGGATCTACGTCGTGGAGTCGGTCGCCGAGGAGTTCATCCGGCTGCTCAAGGAGAAGGTGGCCGCCCTGCGCTACGGCTCCGAGGACGGCGACGTCGGTCCGCTGTTCTTCGACCGGCAGGTCGACGTGGTCAGCAGGCACCTGGAGGACGCGCGGAAGAAGGGCGCGCAGGTGCTGGTCGGCGGCTCCCCCGCCGACGGCGAGGGCCTGTTCTTCCAGCCCACCGTGGTCGTCGACGCCGCCCACGAGATGGACCTGATGACCGAGGAGACCTTCGGTCCGGTCGCGACCGTGATGCGGGTGCGCGACGAGGAGGAAGCCGTCCGGATGGCCAACGACTGCCAGTACGGGCTCGGCGGCAGCGTCTTCACCCAGGACAAGGCCAAGGCCGAGCGCATCGCGGGCCGGCTCAACACGGGATCGGTGGTGCACAACGACGCCGCGGTCATCTACGGCGTCCCCGAAGCCCCCTTCGGCGGGCGAAAGAACAGCGGAGTCGGCCAGGTCAACGGCCTGCAGTCGCTGCGCGGGTTCACCCACCCGCAGCCGATCCTGCTCAGCCGCTTCTCCTCGAAGAAGGAGAGCATCTGGTACCCCTACAACGCCGACACCATCCGAAACCTCGACGGCCTGATCCGCTACGGCTTCGGCAACAAGTTCCTCCGCAAACTCCTCTCCTGACCCCGGCTCCCGGAATGCCCCCGCCCGGGGTGACCCGATTACGGCGGTATTCCGGGTACGGACCGGGACCACCACCGTCATCCGGACACCGATTGCGGCAGTGATCCGGGTGATCGACACAAGGTCGGGAGGGAGGGCTGACGGCCCGTTCGGTTCGGCGGTGTCGGGCCGGTGATGGTTGGGTGGGCGGCATGTCCGGAGCACAGCACCTGGTTCAGGCGGCGGCGACGCTCAAGCAGGTCGTCGCCGGGATCTCGCCCTCGCAGCTGTCGGCCCCGACTCCGTGCGCGGAATACGACGTGCGGGCGCTGATCAACCACCTGCTGTTCTGGGGACCGTCGTTCGAGGCAGCAGCCCGCGGCGAGCACGTCGCTCCGCCTGCCGAGGCCGTCGACCGCACGGGCGGCGACTGGGCGAAGGCGCTGCTCTCCCAGCTCAACCGCACCTCGCGCGCCTGGGACGCACCGGAGTCCTGGACCGGCGAGACCCACATGGGCGGCCCGACGACCTACCCGTCCGAGCTGGTGGGACACCTGATCACCATCGAGTACACGGTCCACGCCTGGGACCTCTCCCGAGCGACGGACACCGAGGCCACCTGGGACACCGAAACCCTCAGCCAGACCCTCGCCGAGGTCACCAAGACCGCGGCCAAGGGCCGGGAGATGGGCGCCTACGCCGAGGAGGTCCCGGTGGCGGAGGACGCCCTGCTGCTCGACAAGATCGTCGCCACGACCGGCCGCGACCCCCGCTGGCGCCCCTGAGCGCACCGACGGGGGTCGTGGGCGGTCATCCTCACCAGGCCGGACGCGGTCCGGGCGAGGGACGGCGGCGGAACTGGCGCGACGGGACGACGCGAGCCCGGTCCACCGCCAGGGCGAACACCAGGCCACCGGCCACGAGCCACGCGACGAGCTGCAGCACCCCGCCGAGAGCCCCGCCGCTACCGGTGACGATCGCCGAAAGCGCTTGCACCGCACCCTGCGTCGGCAGCACAGCGCTGACGTCGCGGAGGAATCCGGGCACCGTCGACACCACGCCCGTCGCGGCGGCCAGCACCAGCACCGCGATCGCGATGATCCGCCCGATGCTGCCGAACACCGCCACCAGCGCCTGGTTGACCACCACGAACGCCAGCGCCGCCAGCAGCGTCACCCCGGTGAAGGCCAGCCAACCGCCGAAACCGAGTCCCAGGAACGGAGCGAGCACCGTGCTCACCAGCACCGCTCCGATCCCGCCCACCGCGACACCGGGCACCACCGAACCGAGCACCAGACGCCAGGTGGAGCGACGCGAGGTGGACGCGTCGGCCGGAACCGCCCGGGTCACCGCGTAGACGCCCATCGCCGCGGTCCAGAAGGCGATGGCCACCAGCAGCGCGATCAGCGACTTGCCGAAGCCGGGCAGGCTCGACTCCAGCGCGGCCGGGCTCGCGGCCACGGTCTTGAGGTGCGCGCGCTCGTCGTCGGAGTAGCTGGGCAGCTTGTCGCCCGCCGGCGCCATCTGGTCGGCGAACTGGCGGTTGCCGTCGGCGACCTGCCTGCTGCCGTCGGCCAGCGCCTGCACACCCGTCCCGAGCTCCTGCGATGCGCCGTTGAACTGGTTGAGCCCGTCGGCGAGCTGCCGCGCTCCCCCGGCGAGCTGCTGCGCGCCGCCGTCGAGCTGCTGCCCGCCTTGGGCGAGCTGGCCGACACCGGCGACGAGTTCACCGGACTTGTCGGCGAGCATCTGGTTGCCCTGCGCGACCTGCTCCGACCCGTGGGCCAGGCCCTGCATGCCGTCGCGCATGTCCCGCGCCGGCTTCTGGATCCGCTCCTTGATGGAGTCCAGCGCACCTTCCTGCTGGCTGAGCCGGTCGACCTCGGCGCGCAACCCTGCGCACAGGTCGACGGTGGCCCCTTCCGGCGGGCACTGGGCGAGGAGCTTCCGCAGGCTGGCGAGGGTGCTGGACTCGGTCGGGATCTGGTCGGTGACGGTCAGGATCTGATCGGCCAGCGGCGTGAAGGTGTTGGCCATCTGCCGGTTTCCGGCCGCGACCTGCTTGGCGCCGTCGGCGAGCTGCTGGGTCTGCGCCGGCATCTGCTTGATCTGCTGGTGCAGCTGGGTGAGACCGCCCGAGAGCTGCGAGACACCGCCCGCGAGCTGCCCGGTTCCGTCCGCGAGCTGGTTGCCGCCGTCGGCGAGCTGCCCGGTTCCGCCGGTCAGCTGGCCGACCCCGGTGGACAGCTGGCCGATGCCGTCGGCGAGCTGCCCGCTGCCGTCGGCGAGCTTGTTGGCACCGTCGGCGGCCGTGCCGAGCTGGTCGTGCATCTGCGTGAAGCCGCCGTAGAAGCCGTCGAGCAGCTGCTCCAGGATCTGCTTGTTGAACACCGACACGCTCTGCCGGGCCGCGGCCGACACCGCGGCGGCGTCGGCGGGTGCCGCTGCCGGGGAGGTCTTGACCTGGATGCCGGCGCGCGTGGCGTCGAGGGGTTCACCGGTCATGACCGAGGCGGCGTTCTGGGAGAACCGCGGCGGGATGATGACCGCGGCCGAGTAGCGGCCTTCGCTGAGGCCTTCGTCGGCGTCGTCGGTGTCGGTCATCTCCCACGAGTAGCCGGACTCGGTGTTGTTGACCAGCTTCGCGGCCATCTCGCGGCCGAGCGGGGCGATCTGCCCGTTGATGGTGGCGGGTTCGTCGTTGTTGACCACCGCGACCTTGGCGGCGCCGTGCTGGGACATCGGCGCCCAGAAGGCCCAGGCCAGCACTCCGACGATGAGCACGGGCACGAGGATCAAGCCGGTCCAGGTGCGCCAGCCGACCGAGCCGCCTGCGCGCCTGCTCGCGTGCGCGAACGGGTTCAGCATGTCCCTCACACCTCCAGGAGGCGGCCGGCGAACGCGGGGGCGTCCGGTCGCGTGGAAAGCCGCATCGTGCTCAGCCGGTGTTCCGGCAGCAGGCCGGAGACCAGGCTCGGGTTCTGGTGGGTGACCACGAAGGCCACCGGCTCACCGTCCGATGTGGACGCTTGTGCGAGCAGCCGGGCGATCTCGCGGCGCTGTTCGGTGTCGGCGACGGCGTCGAGCTCGTCGATGAGCACCAGCCGCACGCCCTCGGTCAGCGCCGAGGCGATCTCGGCGGCGGGTGCCTCGCTGTCGCGGCAGCGCACCAGCGCGGTCGCGGACCGGACGGCGCGGGCGCGCTGCGGCAGCAGGAAACCCATCACGCGCACGTCGCCGCGCACGCCGCTGAGCCGTCCGCCGAGCGCGTGCAGCATCGCCGAGGACAGGTCGTCGTCATCGCCCTGCACCGCCAGCACTCCGCCGGGCCGCAACGCGATCCGCACGTCTTCGAAGATCGGCTCGTCGCGGTCGTCGCGCACGCCGAACCCGCGCGCGCTGACGACCTCGTCGTTGCCGGGCCAGTTGGCGAGCCGGATCTCGTGCTCCAGAGCCTCGCCTTCGACGTCGAGCGCGGGAAGCTTGCGCGACAACCACTTCGGAAGCCACCAGGCCCGGTCGCCGAGCAGCGCCATCACGGCGGGCACGAGCGTCATGCGCACGATGAAGGCGTCGACGAACACGCCGACGGCGAGTCCGAAGGCGATGGGCTTGATGTTGGAGTCGCCGTGCGGGACGAACGCCGCGAACACCGAGATCATGATGACCGCAGCGGCCACCACGACCGGCGAGACGTTGGAGAAGCCGGCTTCGATGGCGCGCTTGGCGTCGCGGTGGTGCGTGTAGTCCTCGCGCATCCGGGACACGAGGAACACCTCGTAGTCCATGGCCAGGCCGAACAGGATCGCCATCAGCAGCAGCGGCAGGAAGCTGATCACGCCGCCCACGTGGGTGATGTTGAGCTGCTCGGCGAGGTTGCCCTGGTTGAACACGAACGCCGTGGCGCCGAAGGTCGCACCGACCGACAGCAGGTAGCCCAAGGCCGCCTTGATCGGCACCCACACCGACCGGAACACCATGGCCAGCAGCACGAGCGTCAGCCCGACGACGATGACGCCGAAGGGCAGCAGCGCGTCGCTGAGCTTCTCCGACAGGTCGATGCCGATGGCGGTCATGCCGGTGACGGCGATGCCGGCTCCGTAGGTCCGCTCGAAGTGCGGGCTCATGTCGCGCAGCCGGTGCACCAGGTCCTCGGTCTCCTGCGACTCACCGCCGGCAGTGGGGATGACCTGGATGATGCCGGTGTCGATGGTCTCGTTCGGAGTCGCCATCGGGACCGCGGCGACACCGGGAAGCGCGCGGATCTCGTCGGCCATGCCGTTGACCTGGCCGAGCGGGTCCTTGGTGCCGATGACGTCGGTGGTGACGATCAGCGGCGCGTTGTAGCCGGGGCCGAACTGCTCGGCGACGGCGTCGTAAGTGTCGCGCGCCGGGGTCCCCACGGCCTGAGCTCCGGCGTCGGGCACCGAGAGCCGCAGGTCGGCGGCGGGGAGCGTGCAGATCCCCAGCCCGGCGATGACGATCACGATCGTCAGCAGCGGAGCCTTGGTGACCGCGCGGACCCAGCGCAGGCTGAACTTGGTGCGCGCGCGGGAGCGGGTCGTGCGCTTGGCGCGGGCGCGCTTGGGGCGCAGCCGTTCTCCGGCGAAGCTGAGCAGCGCGGGGATGACGGTCAGCGACGCGGCGACGCCGACGGCGATCGACACGCCGGCGAGGATGCCCATGACGGTCAGGAACGGGATGCCGGGAACGGCCAGCGCCAGCAGCGCGATGATCACGGTGACGCCGGCGAAGATCACCGCGGATCCGGCGGTGGCCACCGAGCGCGCAATCGATTCGGGGACGTCGAGTCCAGCCCCGAGTTGTTCTCGATGGCGCGAGACGATGAACAGCGAGTAGTCGATGCCGACGGCGAGCCCGAGCATCAGACCGAGCATCGGCGCGGCCGAGGACACCGTGACGAACGCGGTCGACAGCAGCACGATCGTCATCGACACGCCGACGCCGACGAGCGCGGTGATCAGCGGCATCACGGCGCCGACCAGCGAACGCAGCATCAGCAGCAGCACCAGCAGCGCCACGATCACGCCGACCGCTTCGGTGGCGCCGACGGCGGGCATGTTGACGGCGAAGATCGAGCCGCCCGCGTGGACGTCGCTGCCGGGGCCGAGCTGGCTCTCGAGGGTGTCGGCTTCGGCGAGCAGGCCGTTCTTCACCGAGTCCGGCACGTTGGTGGCGGGGAAGCTGAGCTGCACGGTGATCAGCGCGGTGTCGCCGTCGGCGGAGACCTGGTTCTTGACCATGTCCGACAGCGGGTTCATCACCGCCGTCACGCCCTCTTGGCCTTCGACCCGGTGGATCAGGGACTCGATGGCCTCGCGCCCCTCGGGGGAGTCGATGCGCTCACCGGGCGGTGTGGTGGCCACGAGCTGGGCGCTGGAGCCACTCATCTGAGGGAAAACGTTGTTGAGGTGGTCGAGGGTGTCCTGCGACTCGGAGCCGGGGATCGAGAGTTCGGTCTCCATGCCCTGCTGGAACAGCGCGGCACCGGTTCCCAGCACCGCGAGCAGGGCTAACCACGCGACCAGCACCCAGGCTCGACCGCGGACCACTGCCCGCCCCAGCCGGTAAAGCAACGAAGACAAGGGGAACACTCCCGGTATTTCGATACACGGTGTATGCGATACAGACTGTATATTTTCCGAGATCCACCTAGCTCGTGGCCGCACTGAACTGTGAGCCGAAACACCCCAGGAGAATGCCCGGCATGACCGAACAACCGCGCCAACGCGAAACACGGCGACGGGCGCAGACGCGTCGGCGCCTGATCGACGCCGCACGCGAGGTGTTCTCCGAGCACAGCATTCGCGACACGCCGGTGGAGCTGATCTGCGAGACCGCCGGCTTCAGCCGCGGCGCCTTCTACTCGAACTTCGACACCAAGGAGGACCTGTTCCTCGCGGTGTACGAGGAGGAGATGAGCCTGCGCATCCAGAAGACGCGGGCGATCGTCGACGACGTGCTCGTCGAGGGCATCGCCGACCGGGAGTCGCTGCACGACGCGATCGTCAAGGTGGGCACGGCCTGCGCGGAGTCGCTGATCGCCGACCAGAACTGGTACATGCTGGTCACCGAGTTCCGCGCGCACGCTCTGCGCGACCCGCACCTGCGCAAGCGCGCCGGCGAATCCCTGGAACACCTCACGGACTCGATCGCCGAGCTGCTGCACGAAGCGCTGGACCGGCTGAACCTGCGCCTGGTCGTCGACACCCGCGACGCCGTCCGCGCGCTGACCTCGGTCTACGAGGCCCAGCTGGAGCACGCGGCGTTCACCGGCGCCTCGTCGACGTCGAAACCGCTGTTCACGCAGATCTTCCCCAGGATGGTCCAGTCGTTCATCGAACCCGGCGACCCCACGTGACGCGTTGCCGCATCATTCCTCTTCATGACCTAAAATGAGAGCCGATGCAGGAAGATATGTACTCGGTTGAGCAGGTCGCAGCACTCCTCGGCCTGCACGTGCGCACGGTTCGCAGCTACATCCGCTCGGGCAGGCTCAACGCCGTCCGCATCGGCAAGCAGTACCGGATCTCCCGATCCGACCTCGAACAGCTCACCGGCAGACCGACCGAACCCGCCCACACCGCCGGCGCGGTGGAGGTCTCCAGCATCGTCCAGATCGACGGCGTCGACCGCTCAGCAGCAGACCGCCTGGGCACCCTCGTCCTCGCGGGCGTCGGCGCCGACCGCACCCTGCGCGTGCAAACCATCCACGACGAAGACCGCAAACGCCTCAAGATCATCGTCATCGGTGAAATGGCCGAGACGGCCGAGGTCCTCCAACTCCTCGACTCAGTCCTCAACAGCGAGAGCGGCCTGTTCACCGCGGAAAACCCGTGATCCTGCCGAAGGTCCGCGACCCTCGCCTGATCACCATCCGCCGCGGCGGAACCCTCACGGACGCCGACCACCACCTGATCGCGCTGTTGGCCGCAAAGCCGTTCAGGCGGCCGCGGGTTCCGCGGCCGGGCACGCCGAATGCCGCTGGCAGCGCACCCAACTCCCCGCCGAGATCCGGAACCTGGTCCTGGGGGACCAACAACGCCGCAACGAGATCTGCTGGTCAGTGTTCGGCTGACACCGGCCGGGGCAGGCATGCGAAGAGGATCGCTCCCGGTCGCGGCGTGTCCGGGTGCAGCAGGTGCTCCGATTCCACGGTGAAGCCCGCTTCCCGGAGCCAGCCGGCCACGCGGGACGGTTGGCGGAGGTGGCCGTAGACCGGTTCGGGCAGGTCATCGCGGGTCCGGGCTTCCCGCCCGTCACCGACGTGGAACCCCACGGCCAGCACTCCGCCCGGCTTGAGAACCCGGTGGAACTCGGCGAGAACTCCCGGAACCGCCTCGTCGGGGATGTGGATCAGCGACCACCACGCGATCACGCCGGCCAGGGATTCGTCGTCGATGTCGAGGTCCGTCATCGACCCGACCTCGAACCGCGCATCGGGATGCTCCCGTCGAGCGATCTCGATCATCGCGGGCGACAGGTCAACGCCGAACGAGTCCACCTCAAGCTCCCGCAGCAGCCCGGTCGTGTGCCCTGGCCCGCACCCCACATCGGCGACCGGCCCTCCCCCGATCGCCCGGACCAGGTCGGCGAACAGCACGACCCCCGCACGCACGTGGGTCAGCCTGTCGAGCAGGTCACGCGTCTCGTGGGCGTAGTCGACCGCAATCGCGTCGTACGACTCCCGAACCTCGCTCAACCAGCTCATCAACAAGCCCCTTCGGTCAGGGATGCACGCCCTAGATGATGCCCCGCTCAGCCGGGTGGCCACCTGATCAGTCCAGGCAGAACTCATTGTCCTCGACGTCGTGCATCACCTGGCACGACTCGTTGAACCCATCAGCGACGAGCAGCTCTCCGCGCCTGGCCCCAAGCTTCTCCAGCCGCGAACACTCCGCCTCCAGCGCGGCAAGCCGCTCCTCCCCCACGAGCCCGGTCCCGACCCGCACGTCGAGATGCACCCGGTTCTTCACGACCTTGCCCTCAGGAACCCGCTGGAAGAACAACCGAGGCCCCACACCGGTGGGATCAACGCAGGCGAAAGCCGCCCCCTGCCGCTCAGCCGGCAAAGACCGATCGAACTCACCCCAGGACTCGAACCCAGGCGGCGGAGGCGGCACGACGTACCCGAGCACCTCGCACCAGAACCGAGCCACCCGCTCCGGCTCCGCACAATCAAAAGTGATCTGAACCTGCTTAACCGACCCCATCACCCCAGCGTAGCGATGCCTTCCCTCTGAGGCGCGCCATTTTTCACGGCTCGGTGCTCTCGCTAACGTCCTGCCGCAGCTGTCGCGATGAGGGGACTCTTAACAGAAACTCGTCGCCACGAGCCCCACCGCAGGGAGGCACACAATGCCGGGACTCTCACCGCGCTTGGCCGCCATCGTCGACGCGCTCCCCCTCGAACCGGGCATGCGCGTCCTGGAAATCGGAGGCGCACCAGGAACAGCAGCGCGCGAGGTCTGCCGCCGTATCGCGCCGGGCGGGCACATCCTGGTCATCGACCGCTCCGCCAAGGGCATCGCACTCACCGAACGCAACGCCGCAACCGAGATCGGCAACGGCCTCCTCAGCACGCGCCACGTCTCCGCCGAGGACTTCACCCTCGAACCAGGAGAAGAACCCTTCGACCTCGCCTTCGCCATCCGAGTAGGCGCCCTAGGTGCTGTTTAAGAATGCGGCGCAAGCCGCTGTTTCAGGTGTGGGACTCAGCCGGCACCGCCGCGGGTTCTGATCGGCTTCGTGGCGAGTACGCCGGGATGCCGTGTATTGGCATACATCAGGAGCGGCGCACGGAGTCCACGGAGCCGATCAGGTTCCGCTACCCGCACCGCCAAGCAAAGCAATTCATAAACACTCCCTAGACGGCCGCCACCCCCAAGCAGGACTCCAAGCACGCCACCGAATCAAAGAAGCCCTCCACCCCGGAGCCTCCCTCTACACCGATGGCGGCGACCCACTCCGCAAGATCCAACTCCGCTAACCGCACCCCACGAACCAAACAGCAGCCGACACAACCGCCATGACCGCGGTCAACCCGACCTAACTGCACCACCGAACGCAGAAGCCTGTCGCCGGGTTCTGCCACGCCATCGAGCCTCCTCAACTCCGCGCCGTCGCGCGGTCCGCGAGCTCCGACGGCAGGCGGCCGCCTGTGTCGATCCACGTGATGAAGCCTTCGAGAGCCACCATGACCTCGACCTCCATCTCGTCGGCACACTCGAGGTGCCGGTCAACCGAACCCGGAACCATCTCCACGTAGTCGAGTGCTGCTCGCCAGTCACTGACGCACCTGCGAATCCGCCGCCATGTCTCATCTGGGTCGTGTACCTGCATGTTTGCTCCTATGAGATTTTGTTTCTGCGTTCGTCGAACGAGCCAACAGAGACGGCTGCCGGCGAGATCCCGGCTTCGGCAAGCAGTACGAAGCGACACTCGTCGCAGGACTTGAAGGTCACCCAATCCATCTCAGATGGCTGAGCCATCGCGACGTGACAACCGCAGACGGCTGTCTCCGCCGACTGCCCTTCCCACCGCCGGCCTCGGAAGGCGTGACGAACTCCCTGCTCTCCGTCGACAACCGGAAGCCAGTAGTGACCCGGGCTAATCACAGGGCACCCACAGATCGTTCGCACGCTCGCTCGCCCGAGCAGGAGCGCCCGACGAACCGTGAGATGCGAGTTCGAGTAGTTCCATGACCACATCAGCAACAGCACCGCGCTTGTGCCACAAGGCAGGCGGAGCGGCCGCGCTTTCGAGGCCGTCCATGCGGAACCGGGCGGCGGATGCACTCTCCGCGGAATTCAGCTACCAACACGTCCATCGCTCCGTTAGCGACACGAATCCCATGCACAGCGGCGATGTCTTCGAGCGTGGGCAGGTACCGGAACCGAAAGCCAGCCCGAACGCAGGATTCCAACGCCGCGAGATGCGGGTGCATCCAAGGTTCCGGCAGCACACCAGGCCGCCTTGTTTCCGTCTTCAAACTGCCCTCCAGATTCGGCCCGAGCTGGACATACCCCCGACACGACCAGCCGGAGTGAAAGCTAGAGTACAACTTGCAATGCAAGTTAGCTTCTACACGAAAGAGGCATCTTGCTTTGCACGTAGCACTCAGCAGGCAAACTCTTGGCTGGCCCAGACGATCACTGCCGCGAGGAGGCAATCCGCATGGCGAAGCCCGGCCGCACGGGAAAAGTTCCTGGCCCTAAGGTCCTTCGGCTTCAGCTAGGCCGGGAACTCCGTCGTCTACGGGAGGAAGCCGGCGTGACCTCACGCGACGCCGTCGCCACTCCCCTCGGCTGGGACGTCAGCAAGGTCAGCCGCGTCGAACTCGGGCAGAGCACGGTCACGTTGAAGGAGATCGACCAGCTCCTGAAGCTGTACGGAGCGCCGAAGGAAGAATCCGCGCACGTCCGAAGCCTTGCCGAGGCAGCTCGGAAACGCGGTAGCTACGGCAAGGTTCCTGACTGGGCCAAGGGATACATCGGCATGGAGGCCGACGCCGACATCCTCAAGATTTACTACGGCGAGCTCATGCCCGGACCACTTCAGACCGACGACTACGCGCGGGCGATCCTCTCGACCTCCGTCACGGTCGCAGCTGCGGACATAGATCGTCTCGTCCAGACGCGCGCTCGCAGGCGAGAGATCATCATTCAAGACGACCCACCAGAAGTTCAGCTCGTTCTGGGCGAAGCCGCACTACGCAGGCAAGTCGGAGGCCCTGACGTCCTGCGCGCCCAGCTGGAGCACCTGCGCGAAATCGCGAAGCTCCCGCACGTGACCTTGCAGGTTCTCCAGTTCAGCTCCGGAGAGCACGCAGCGCTGGAAACACCCTTCACCTTGCTCTACCTGACCGAGGTCGACGCCACCTACGTCTACCTCGAAGACCTGACCAGCGCTGACTTCTGGGACCGTGCCCCGCACGTCCCCGTCTACGAGATGGTCTTCGATCGGCTGCAGATCGCCGCCCTCGGAAAACGTGAGACACTGTCAGCGCTCGACCGAGCGATCCAGGACCTCGCGTAGTGGAGCTGAGCGCATGTTATCGCCCGACCTGACCAACGCCGTGTGGCGAAAGAGCAGCCGCAGCAGCGGAGGCTCCGCCAACTGCGTCGAGCTGGCAACCGACGGCACCACCTGGGCCGCCATCCGAGACAGCAAAGACCCTTCCGGACCGGCACTCATCTTTCCGCGCAGTTCGCTGAACTCACTGCTACTGCAGGTCAAGACTGGCGGACTCGACCCGCAGTAGACAGCCCTCTCCGACGCTGGAATTGGTCGCGGCTTCACCTCCCGCAAGCGGGAAGTTCTCATGTTTCCTGCGCAGGTTCTTCCTTCTTCTCCGACTCGTCGTCATCCGGAACTGCTTGGGCACCACAACAGGCCCTTATCGCGTCCGGTGTCAGTTTGACTCCATCAGGCATACGGCGAAGCACGTAGTGCAGTTCAGGGTCTTCCCGAAGCGCCTTCAGTTCATCGGGGAGCAGGCTCAGCTGGAAGCCCTCTTCTGCGTCATCCAGTGCGTTGACGTTCGATTCCAGGTAGTCGGTCAAGATCGGCCACCGCGTCTGCAAGACCAGCCAGAACGCTAGCGTGTCGCTTTCCACGTCACTGCCTTCAAGAGTCCGCACGGACCTCAGCACGCCGTAAGTGTTGGTGAACCGCTTCAAGCTGCGCGGATTGCTGTCTAGCAACTTGGCGAACTTCTGGAGCGTGTGCTCCCGAGTCTCGGACACCTTCACTGACTCAAAACTCTCAACAACACGGTGAACGTTACGTGCCTGAACCTCCGGAGAGGCGGCCCGGTAGGCCTCCATGATCTCTTCGTCGCTCTCAGCGATCCGAAGCTCGCTATCCAACTGGTCGTCCTGCTCAGCAGACGTCTGGCCAGCGTCGCCGCTCTTCTCTACCGATCCGTCTGTCTTCTGGAATCCAATAACCTTGTCCAAGAAGGTTTTCTTTGTGCCTGCGCTCAACGTCGGCATCGGGACAGTGAGCTGGAACAGCTTGTTGATGAAGAGGTGCCCGAGCCCGCGCCCAGGCTCATCAACCGCACCCTTGAAGGGTTCGTGAGCCGCCTCGTACGACCGCCGCAGCCAGCTTCCATGTGCGGCGACCACGAAGTACGCAGCCTTCCCGCCTTCATTCGGAGAGTCCCGGACCAAGGTTTGCACCGAGTCGAGCAGGTCCACGACGTGACGATCGTTGCATCGGTCGAGGTCATCGAGGAAGAAAACGACGCGCTTCTTCGAACTCATCAACAGCCAGCTGAAATACCAGGTCACTTCGTCCATCGGGTTCTTGTGAACCTGCTCGAGCCTTTTCGCGCCGCGCGCAGATTCCCACCACACGAAGCGGCTCATGACCAACGCAACCGCAGCGATGGCCCCGACAACGCCGAGCCAGAGCTTCGCACTGCTCACGAGCGAGGCAGCCGGTTTCGGCGGAGCGACGTACGGCCAGGCAATCCACACCCCTAGGAGCGCAAGGCCGACGATAAGAGCCGTCGCGATGTACGGCGTACTACCCCGAAACGCGCGCCTGGTTACCTCCGCAATGCGGAACCTGGCTCGGCTCCACCACCGTCCACGATCTCGGGAGATCTCAGCCCGCAGTTGAGCCAGCAGCGCCCACCACGAAGGCGACACGCTCGCGTGTTTCCACGCATCGAACTCCACGACCAGGTAGTCGTCCTTGATCTTCTTCTTTAGCAGTTCAAGGATCGTACTCTTGCCCGTGCCCCACGGGCCGTCGATGTGAATCAGGAACGACGCATCCGGCTCATCGTTGGAGAAGTTCCTGATACGGCGCGCGATGACCTCGGCGAGCCCGTCGCGCTTGAGCTCATCCTTCGTGGCCGGCTTGTCGCTGCTCCACTTGTCGTGGTCGGACTTTGGAGCCAGGGGTTTTCCATTGGATTCGGACGAGTACTCCGCGCTGGACTCGGCCTCCTCGACTAAGTCGACGTCGCCTCGCATCTTGGGACGTTCACCGTCAGAGATTTCCGGCGGCTCAACAACCGCGGGGTCCAGAGGCTCGAGCCTGAACACGATGACCCGCCGTCGTTGGCCATCGCTTCCGGCCGACTCGCCGTAGTACCAAGGTTCCTGTTCAGGAAGCCGGAACTCGCCCACGTACTCGACGTAAGCCTTCTTACTTCCGTCCCGGAAGAGACGCACCCTGCGCCCTGGAGTCGAGAGGGCCTTGTTCCCACGCACAAAATCCTGTGGGCCCGTCTGACCTTCCCCCGTGTAGTGGTAGGTCCCGTCCTCGTGCCAGCCGTCGTACGTGTAGCCGTACTGGCCGCCGCCATCCCCAGTGAAAATCAGGATGTTCGAAGAGCCCGCAATCGGCGCAATCCCACTCTGGCGGTTTCCTCCATACCGCGCGTGCAGCTCGGTCCGGCGGAGCTCAGTCCCCGGCTCGATGTCCCATCCGTCGTCGTCGATCGCCACAGCGCGGCACCCTAATCGGTGTCACCCCATCGCATGATCAGAATGCTCAACTGCATGTAGGTATTTCTCAGGCTCACACGAGTGGAGGACCCGCGAACAGGGCGTCAGATGGCAGTGCTGGCGGACGAAGTTCAACCTTGCTCGAGCTCACACACGAACCTGACCTCAATGTCCCGGCTAAGTCGCGATCGAGACGTCAGGACTTCATACACGTTGGCCCTGCCTTCCAGCGAGGGTTCGTCCCAGGTAGTCGTAAAACGCGTTGGCGTCAACCTCCTCGACGACCGTGGCGTTGGACACCAGACCGTGGACACCCCACGACATCGCGGAATAGCCGCGGGTGAGCTCGCCTTGGGTTTCCACATCCACGTGGTAGTCGCCGGTGCAGGTGACCAGCTCCGGATGCAGCAACACCGCTGCTGTTAGGGAGTCTGGGTGGGTTGTGCCGTTGATGCCGACGCTTCGGTCGAAGTCCAGGGTGGCGGCGCAGACGCGGGTGAAGAACCGTGACAAGGGCGTGTTGAGGGCTTCGATCTCAGCCAGTTGGTCTGGGCCGAAGACTGCGTGCTCGAGGGTAAGCGGGGCCCAGGGGATGAGGGTGATGTTAAAACCTGCTGCGAAGACCGCCTTTGCTGCTTCTGGGTCGACGTAGAAGTTGAATTCTGCTGCTGCTGTGATGTTTCCGCGGGCGTTGTTACTGCCTCCCATCACGTACAGGGCTTTGACGTTGTCCACGAACGTCGGGTCTTTGATCGTGGCTGTGGCGATGTTGGTGAGGGGGCCGATGCAGACGATCGTCAGCTCGCCCGGGGATTCGGCGGCCAGGCGGATGAGGGTGTCCACGGCGTGCTCGGGGTCGGGTTCGCAGTTGGTCATGTCCATGGTCATGCCGCCTACTCCGTCGCCGTGGACGTTCTCGGCGCTTTCCCATGGGCGGACGAGGGGGCGGCGGCAGCCGAGGTGGACGGGGACCTCGCCCAGCCGGCCTGCGACGTTGAGGGTGAGGAAGGCGTTGCGGATCTGCTGGTCGAAGCCGACGTTGCCGGCGACCATGGTGATCGCGCGCAGGTCTGCGCGGGGGTCGAGGAGGCCGACGAGCAGGGCGATGCAGTCGTCCTGCGCGGTGTCCGTGTCGATCACCAGAGGGACCTTCGGGGTCGTCATGTCGGCTCCTGTCCGGGCGGATGTCGGTCGCAACCGCAATACTCGCCCGGCGATCAGCCCGCGCACCAGGGAGGCGAGATGCCGACGCAGATCTCCACGTTCTTGATGTTCCAGAACGGCAAGGCCGAGGAGGCGATGAACTTCTACATCAGCCTGTTCGACGACGCCGAAGTGCTCGCCATCAGCCGATACGGCCCTGGTGAGCAGGGGACTGAAGGATCCGTGCAGCACGCCACGTTCGCCTTGTGCGGGCGGCAGCACATGTGCATCGACTCGCCCGTGTCGCACGCCTTCGACTTCACGCCGTCGGTGTCGCTGTACGTCGACTGCGTCGACGAGGCCCAGCAGGACCGGCTCCACCAGGCGCTTTCCGAGGACGGCGCGGTGATGATGCCGCCGGACGACTACGGGTTCTCGCGGAAGTTCAGCTGGGTCGAAGACCGCTACGGCGTTTCCTGGCAGCTCAACCTCCCGCGCAGCTGAGCGATCTTGCAGCGCTAAGGTCTGCGCATCCGTTCCGATTCGATTGGGAGCCGATGACGACCGTCAGCGATCGCGCAGCAGAAACGCTCACCGTGCTTCGGCCGGACGTCCGGGAAGCCGCCGAGAACGCCGACGCCGCAGTGCTCCGCCCCGAAGACCAGTCCCAGCTGGGCCAGGCCGATCGGGCGCGGATCGCGCTGCGCGTCGCGCTGGTCAACGAGTCCCCCTCCTACGCCGATTCGGTGGCCGTCGCGCTCGACGACGCCGAGGTCGTGGCTGACGTCGAGCGCTGGGGTGAGCTGCCCGAGGCGACGCAGGCGCTGCTGGCGCACTGCGAGCAGGTCGCGCTCGACCCGGCGGACGTGGGCGCCGACGAGATCGCCGAGCTGCGGGAGCACTTCAGCCCCGCCCAGGTCGTCACCGCCACGCAGGTCGCCGCCTACGCGAGCTTCCGGGTGCGGTTGGAGAGCGGGCTGCGGCTGGTCGCCGGCGCCGGGGACGGTCCCGCGTCCCAGGCCGGGATCACCATCGAGGCCGGTGCGGCGGCCGACGGGTTCGCGCTGTCGACGCCCGACCAGGCGTTCCCCTCGATGCGGTGGGTGTCGCGGGTCGTGTCCGGCGGCGACTTCACCGAGACCCTCAAGCTCGACTCCGGCGTGCTGTCGGCGCAGACCCTGCTGCGCGAGGCGATCATGACCGGTCACGGCGCGCTGGATCGGGCTGATCGCGAGCTCGCCGCGCTGGCGACCTCGCTGATCAACGGGTGCGGCTACTGCACGGCCGTGCACGGCAAGCGGCAGGTGGAGCTCTCCGGTGATCCGCTGACCGCCGTGGTCCTCGCCGAGGCCGGTCCCGCCGCCATCGCCGATGAGCGGCTGCGGGCCGTCGTCGACGTCGCCGGAGCCCTCACCTACACGCCGGCCGCGCTCGCCGCCGCCGACGTCCGACGGCTGCACGCCGCCGGGCTCGACGTCGACGACGTGCACGACCTGGTCGCCGTGTCCTCCATGTTCGCCTGGGACAACCGGCTGATCATGACCCTCGGCAACGCCGTGCGCTCCTAGATCCTCCTGCGGATCGGCCTCCATCAGGTGACAGTGGGGTGACCTGCGGCGTGTCGTGACGGGCCCGTCCGGGTAGTCGTTGCGTGCGGAAACCGAGGGAGGCTCCCCATGGTTCAACTCACGACCGAGCCAGTGATCGTCAAAACCCCCGCCGGACAGCTCGAAGGGGACCTCGTGATGCCACCGCCTGCACGGGCGGTGGTTTTGTTCGCGCACGGTTCCGGCAGCTCACGGCGCAGTCCGCGCAACCGCGCGGTCGCCGAATCACTCCAGAACGCGGGCTTCGGCACCTTGCTGCTGGACATGCTCACGCCCGCCGAGGCGTCGACCGACCAGCGAACGCACGAGTACCGGTTCGACATCGACCTGCTGACCGAGCGGCTCACGCCCGCCATCGACGCGCTCGGATCCTGGCGGTCCACCCGCGGCATGCCGGTCGGCCTGTTCGGCGCGAGCACCGGCGCCGCCGCCGCGATGAAGGCCGCCGCGCGCCGTCCCGACCGGGTCACCGCCGTGGTGTCGCGGGGTGGTCGTCCCGATCTCGGCGGCGACGGGCTGGCCGAGGTTCAGGCCCCGACGCTGCTGATCGTCGGAGGCGACGACCGCGAAGTCCTCAACCTCAACCGGCAGGCCGCCGAGCTGCTCACCTCACTGCCCCTGACCGACGTCAAGATCGAGATCGTGCCGCACGCCGGGCACCTCTTCGAGGAACGCGGAGCCCTGGAGAAGGTCGCCGAGCTCGCCGACCGGTGGTTCTGCAAGTACCTCGGTGCCGGGCACAGCAAGCAGACCGGCCCCGACGGCGGTCACTTCAAGCCGCCGGAACCCCGCCGCCGGCCACCGATGATGTAGTCCTGCACCGCCTGGTAGCCGGGCACGTCCACCGCCGTGGCACCACCCGCGCGGATCTCCCGCGCGGTGGCGACCGCGGCGTGCAGGGCCGCGCGGTAGAGCAGCGAGCCGGTGCTGATCCGCGCGACACCCAGTGCGGCGAGCTCCTCGATGCTCTGACCCGGCTTGTAGAGGACGTTGACCGGGACGTCGACCGCGTTGACCAGGGCTCGGACGTCGCCCTCAGCGCTGATGCCCGGGACGAAGACACCGCTCGCTCCCGCTCTGGCGTAGCGGCGGGCTCGTTCCAGCGCGTCGGGCAGGGTCGGGTGCGGGTCGAGCCAGTGGGTGTCAGTGCGGGCGTTGAGGAACAGGTCGGGAGCTCGGTCGCGGATCGCTGCGATGCGCTGCTCGTGGAGCTCCGGGGCGCAGAGCTCGTCCTCGATGTTGATGCCCGCGACGCCCAGATCCGCCAGTTCCGCGGCGAAATCGCCGATCTCGGCAGGGCTGAGCCCGAAACCCGCCTCGACGTCGACCGTGATCGGAACCGGCAGCCCGACGATCTTCTTCGCGAGGTCGAGCGTCTCGTCCTTCGTTCCCCCGCTGCCGTCCGGCACGCCGTGAACCGCGGCGACGCCCAGGCTGGTTGTTCCGATCGCGGCGAACCCGGCCTCGGCCAGCGCAGCCGCGGAGACGAAGTCCCAGGCGTTGGGCAGGAGCAGCGGCTCGGCACCCTCGTGCAGCGCGTGGAAGTCCATGCCCGGCACCGTAGAGGCCGGGGCCGACACATCGCGCCTTCACCCGTCGGGGTGAGGAGATTCGAATTTCGCGCGAAATTCGAGCGGGAAAGTTCCACCTCGAATTTCGCGCGAAATTCGAAACGACGCCCTCGCCGAGGCGGTAACCCTCGGAACGACGCTCCCTCGGCAGGGCGCTTCCTCGGAATGGCACCCCGTCAGCGGGGCACGCGGCATGGCACCCCCGTCAGCGGGGCATGCGGCGCCAGAGGGGTTGGGGGACGTAGTGCATGGCGGCGAAGACCCAGCGGAGGATGCCGGGGACCCAGACGACCCGGCGGCCTCGGTGGAGGGCCTTGTCGGTCGCGTCGGCGACCTGGTCCGGTGTCGACGACCAGGGGGCCGGGTCCATGCCGGTGGTCATCCGGCCGATGACGAAGCCCGGCCGGACGATCAGCAGCGACACACCGCTTCCCACCAGGGCGTCGGAGAGACCGTTGGCGAAGCCATCGAGGCCGGCCTTGGCGGAGCCGTAGACGTAGTTGGCGCGGCGGACGCGGACACCGGCGACCGAGGAGAACACCACGATCTTGCCGTGGCCCTGCTCGCGCAGCAGGTTCGCCAGGTGGGTGAGGACGTTGACGTGGGCGACGTAGTCGATGTGCACGACGTCGACCGCGTGCGCGGCCTCGGACTCGGCGCGCTGCTGGTCACCGAGGATGCCGAAGGAGATGACCGCGGTGCCGATCGGGCCGTGCTCCTCGGCGAGGTCGCGCAGCAGGGCTTCGTGGGTGTCCAGCCGGGCCGCGTCGAACACGACCCGCACGACCTCGTCGGCACCCGCTTCCAGCAGCGCCGCTTCCTGGTCGTCGAGGTCCTGCGAACGCCGGGCCGCGAGGATCACCTTGCCGTTCCCGCGCCGCACCAGGCGGTCCGCGACCGCCACGCCGATCTCGCTCCGGCCACCCAGGATCAGTACCGCTCCGCTCATCGCGGTCATCCTGCCACTACCCGGGCAACGGCCGGTGCACCCCCGGTGGCTCGCCGGGCAACGATTTCCGTTCTCCCGCAGGAATGCCGACCGGCTCAGTCGCGAAACTCACCGGCACCTCAAACGGAGGGCTGTTTACCGGCCGAAGCCCCCGGCCTACTCTTAGTAGGAGATCGTTCCCACGAAGGCAACCGAGCGGATTCCTCTCATGGCTGACGCCCACCCGCAGATCGACACGACCAAGCCCAGCATCGCGCGCGTGTACGACGCGTTCGTCGGCGGCAAGGACAACTTCGAGGTCGATCGCGAGGTGCTGCGGCAGATTCAGCAGCTGGCCCCGGAAGCCATCCAGGTCGGCAGGCAGTGCCGCGCTTGGCTGATCCGCGTCGTGCGCTTCATGGCGGGCAACGCCGGTGTCGACCAGTTCCTCGACCTGGGATCGGGCCTGCCGACCGCGGAGAACACCCACCAGGCGGCGCAGCGGATCAACCACGAGGCGACGGTCATCTACGTCGACAACGACCCCTCGGTCGCGGCGCACGGCCGCGCGCTGCTGGAGGAGAACGAGTTCACCCACTTCGCGGTCGCAGACCTGCGCAAGCCGGAGGAAGTGCTCAACCACGAGTCGGTCCGCAAGTACCTGGACCTGGACCGCCCGGTGGGGTTGATCCACAGCAACACGCTGCACCACGTCACCGACGACGAGAACCCCGCGGCGATCATGTGCACCTACCTCGACGCGCTGGCCTCCGGCTCGTACCTGGCGATCTCGCACCTGCACAACCCGGGCGACGGCAGTTCCCGCGCGCAGCTCGCCGAGGAGTCGCAGGTCAAGTTCAACTCGATGATGGGCAGCTGCTTCTACCGCAGTCGCGAGGGCATCCAGGAGCTGTTCGCCGACCTGGAGATGATCGAGCCCGGCCTGGTCAACCTCTTCGACTGGTGGCCGGACGGACCGCGCCTGACCGAGCCCTCGGACGGCGAGTACAACCTGCTCGGCGGCGTCGGCCGCAAGCGCTGACTCCGGAAGTCGGCACGAGGGGCGCCTTTCCGGGGTCGGTGGCAGTTCCTCGGTCGAAACCGCCACCCGTGACCGCAAAGGCGCCCGGTCGAGCTCACATGGCCTGGCGCGAAGTCCAGTGCCGCATCGCGTGTTCCACGAGCGCGATCAGGGTGCGCTTGGTGGATTCCCGGTCCCGGGCGTCCACCGGGCCGATCGGCACCTCGGGCCCGATCGCCATCGCTTCCCGCACCTGTTCGAGCGAGTGCAGCATCTGACCGTCGAACATGTTCACGCCCACCAGGTACGGCAGGCCGCGGTCCTCGAAGAAGTCGATCGCCGAGAACGAGTCCGCCAGCCGGCGGGTGTCGACCAGCACGACGGCGCCGATGGCACCGCGGACCAGGTCGTCCCACATGAACCAGAACCGCTGCTGCCCGGGCGTGCCGAACAGGTAGAGGATCAGGTCCGAGGCCAGCGAGATGCGGCCGAAGTCCATGGCGACCGTCGTGGTGGTCTTGTTCGGAGTCGCGTCGAGGTCGTCGACGCCCTTGGAGGCCTCCGTCATGACCGCTTCGGTCGTCAGCGGAACGATTTCCGAGACCGAACCGACGAACGTCGTTTTGCCCACACCGAACCCGCCCGCGACGACGATCTTCGCCGACGTCGAGCTGGTGCCACCCCGGTTGGCAGCCTCCGGCATGGAGCCGAGCTGGGGTGCGCTATAGCCGACGGAGTCCACTCAAAACCCTTTCCATCAACATCATGTGTGGTGCGCTACCGCTTTCGCTCACCGTGTTGTGCACGGTGATCAATCCGAGTTCGGCCATGTCGGCCAGCAGCACGCGGGCGACCCCGATCGGCACCGACAGCAGTGCCCCCACCTCGGCCACCGAACGCGGTTGCTGGCACAGCTCGGCGATCGACTGGTGCTCCAGCCGGACCGGTGCGCCGGGTCGGTAATTCTCGCCGACCGAAACCAGGGTCTCGATGGCCAGTTCGTAGTTCGACTTCGTCCGGCCGCCGGTCCAGGTGTAGGACCGGATGCTGGAGGCAGCGGGGGCCTCGGGAGCGGCGTCGGCAGGGTCCTGCGACACCGTCCGGGCACGCTGGTCCAGCTCGTGGGCCTGCGGCGATTCCGGCTCCTCGCGCCCCTTGCGCTTGTCCCGCTTGGGCTTGGCGCCGAACGTGAACGCGTTGACGACATCGGCGAAGCTGTCATCGCCCGAGTTCTGCCGTCTTCGGTCTCGGCGTGGGTATTCCGAGCGTCTGCTCATCTCGTCCTCACACCAGTTGACCCGAAACCGCGCCTGCGCTGTTCTGCAGCTGGGTGCGGATCTCCGGGGTGAGCATCTGGCCGACGCGCTCGACCAGCATGGTCATCTCGTAGGCGATCAGTCCCATGTCGCACTGCGGCGCGGCGAGCACCGTCAGGCACGAACCGTCGCTGATGCCCATCTGCAGCAGGGTGCCCCGGTCCATCTCCACGATCGTCTGCACGACCCGGCCGGCCTCGAAGCACTTCGCCGATCCCTGCGTCAGGCTCAGCAGACCAGAGGCCACAGCTGCGAGCTGATCGGCGCGATCCCTGGGCAGAGTCGCCGAAGCGGTCAGCACCAGTCCATCAGCCGAGACCACGATCGCGTGCGCCACTCCCTGCACGCGTTCGGTGAAGTCCGTGATCAGCCAGCCGAACCTGCGGGAAATAGTCTGTGCGCTCATGCAACCTCCTGTTCGTTGCCGAGATGATCACGTGTCTTCTCGCGTGTGTCCACCACTCAGCCCTCGTCGGTCATCCGGTGCCGGCCACGGCTGACGCCGCCCTGGAAGTCGGACAGCCTGCTGCGCAACGCGTTCGGGTCGCGCTGGAAGCGTCGTGGCTGACTCTCCTGCTGGGACTGGTTGGACACGCTTCCCGGAACCAGGTTCGCCTTCGGCTTGCGCCGGGGCAGCCCGGCGCTGGTGAACGACGCCTCCTGCGGGTTCGCGGCGGCTTCCGCCGCCTCGCGCGCCTTGTCCGCGGCGAAGTCCCAGGCTTGCGCTTCCGGGGTCTGCGGGATCCAGGGCTGGGGCTGGGGCAGTTCGGGAGCCTGCTCTGAGGCGTCCGGCGGCCACGGCTTGAACGCCGATTCCGGGTCGGTGTGCCCGAACTGGACGCCGTTGTGCGCCAGCTGCTTGCTGATGTCCTCGGCGCTGCGGCTCTGGGGAGCTTCCTCGGCGGTGGGCTCAGCCGCCGTCCGGTTGCGCGGCTTGCGCTGCGGCAGACCGGACGAGGTCAGCTGCGGTTCGTCGTCCTCGGCCGGCTTCTCCGGGGTGAACAGCGCGGAGTCGCCGTCCTTGGTCTCCGGCCAGTGGAACTCGCCGGTCTCCGAGATCGAGTCCGACGCCGCGGGCATGAACCACTGCCCCGCCAGGTCGTTGCGGGCCGGTTCCTCGGCGGGCTCGTCGGGCTCCTCGCCGGTCACGGGCTGGTCGTAGTCCAGGGAGGACTCGAAGAAGCTGTTGGTCTGCGAGTCCTCGCCTCCGGCCGGGGTGAAGAAGTCGTTGCCCTGGCCGGAGCCGGAGTCGAAGAACCCGCTCCCGTCGAACTGGCCCGAGCGCTCGGCCTGGTCGTGCGGGAAGATCGGCTCGAACAGGCTGGTCGGCGCGTTGGCGTTGTAGTCGTCGTCGCTGTGCGCCCAGCTCGGTTCTTCGCTGCGCGCCCAGCTCGGCTCGTCGTTCTGGGCCCAGGCCGGCTCGTGGGTCTGCCAGCCGTCGTCCTCGGGACGGTGCTGGTCGGGAACCCGCTGCGGCAGCGGCGAACCCGCACCCGGGAACGAGGTCTGCAATCCCGGCATCGAGTGTCCGTTGACCTGCGCGGGCGGTGCCGCGGGCGGCATCTGCGACTGGCCGCTCGGCTGGGCGGAGACCACGTGCTCGGCGGGGACCAGCACGGTGGCGCGCACGCCCTCGACGTCGGGACCGCCGTGCAGCTCGATGCTGATGCCGTGCCGCGCGGCCAGGCGTCCGGCCACGAACAGGCCCATCCGGCGCGAGGTCGAGATGTCGTCCTCGGCGACGCGGGCGAGCCTCTCGTTGGCGGAGGCCAGGTCGTCGTCGCCCATGCCGATGCCGTTGTCGAGGACGTCGAGAACGACCGTGCCGTCGCCGGACTGGTAGCTGGAGACGGTTACGACGGTGTCCGGCGCGGAGAAGTTCGCGCCGTTGTCCATCAGCTCGGCGATCAGGCGCACCAGGTCGCTGGCGGTGTTGCCGCGCAGCTTCACCGACGGGGTCGGCTGCACCGCGATCCGCGGGTACTGCTCGATCTCCGAGACCGACGAGCGCAGCACGTCGGCGAGCTCGGTGGGCTGGGTGAAGCGGCGGGCCAGGTCGCTGCCGGAGAGCACCATGAGGTTCTCGTTGTTCCGGCGCATCCGGGTCGCGAGGTTGTCGAGCTGGAAGAGCCTGGACAGCTGGTCGGGGTCTTCCTCGTCCTGCTCCAGCTCCTCGAACAGGCGCAGCTGGCGCTCCAGCAGGGCCTGGCTGCGGCGGGAGACGCTGACGAACGCGTCGCTGTAGCCGCGGCGCAGGTCGGCCTGCTCGACGGCCAGTCGCAGCGCCTGCCGGTTGACCTCGTCGAAGGCCCGCGCCACCTGGCCGACCTCTTCGGTGGTGTTGATCGGCAGCGGCGGCACCTCGGCCTCGGCGCCCTTGCCCTGGCGGACCGCGGTCACCGCCGAGGGCAGGTCGTACTCGGCCGCGTCCAGCGCGCCGATCCGCAGTTCGCGCAGCGAACCGAGCAGCTGACGGCTGATCATGATGATCACGCCGGCGGCGGCGATCAGCGAGGCCAGCAGCATCACCGAGTCCCACCCGGCGCGGTCGCTGGCGTCGTCGGCCAGGCCCTGCGCGATGGTGCGGACCTCGACCGCCAGCTCGCCGCGACCGCCTTCAATGGTCGCCGCGGAGCCATCGCTGGCGCTGTTCCACGCCTCGCGCTCGACCGAGAAGCCCCCGCTGGACTTGCGGTCGGTGCTCTCCAAGACGATCACGCCGAGCATCTGGTTGCGCTGCACGATCGCCGGGACCTGGAGCTGCTCCGCGAGGCGCTTCTGCCAGTGCTTGGCCACACCGGAGCTCGCGTCGTTGATCTTGGACAGCAGCCGGGCTCGGGAACCGGAGAGGTTGTCGAGCGTGGGCGCGTCCAGCGAGCCGTCGCGCAGCCCGGACAGCACCAGCGCCTGCTGGAGCCGGACCTCCTCGGTCAGGCTGAGCAGGTCGGTCAGCGCGGTCGCGGTGCTGGAGATCTGGGGGTCGGCGACGCTGGTGGTCAGCGCGCGGTCCAGCGCGAGCGCCGCGCGCACGGCCTGGCTGTAGGCGCCGACGGCCTGCATGGCGGTGACCCGCTTGGCCTGAACACCGGCGCGCACCGCGGCCAGTCCGTCCAGCGCCTTGCGGGTTTCGGCGAAGCGCTCGTGGACGACGTCGGTGTAGACGTCGTTCTCGGTGAGGATGGCCCGCAGGTTCTCGGCCGCCTTGTCGGTGGCGCCGACCTGCTCGGTGAAGGCACCGATCTGGCCGTCACCGACGAGGTTCTCCACGGCGTGGTTGCGCTCCAGCTGCAGACCGCTGGTCAGCGGCTCCAGCTGGTCTTCGGCGTCGAGCACCTGCGCGACCCGGCCGTACTGGTCGGCCTGGTCGACCTGCCACTGGATCTGGCCGACACCGAGCGTGATCGCGAACAGGACGGGCACCAGCACGACGGCGGCCAGCTTCGTGGGCAGCGACCAGTTGCGCCACTGCAGGACGCCGGCGGGCCGCCGGTCCCCGCTCACGAGCGATCTCCCTGTGCGTCTCCGCGCTGGTCAAGCAGGCGTGTCGAACAAAGCGTAGGCGAACGGCGCATGCGTGCGGTCCCGCAATCGTCGTGCTGATGGTCTGGGGTGAAAGGCAGGCATGCCGGGAGGGCGCGGGGCCGACGAACCAACGCGAGACTCCCTGCCTTCACGATCTCGTCGATACTCAGCGTCACCAATGACTTCCCCGGCCGGTACATTCCGGACACTGGTATCGAACCGTGACCCTTCCCGTTCGCACGACTACCTCTCAGTGTCCAAGCACTATATGCCCCTGCCGCAAGGAAAGCACCGGGGGCTTTTTCGCAATGTGCTACGCCAAACAGGCGAGATCACGCCGAGTGTTCGATCAGTTCGGGAGCGCTTCACGCAATTTCACCCGTTCGGACTAAAACGAGCCCTGAACTCTTCCTCGAGAGAGGCTGTAACGCCTGGTCAGCGACTTTCGATCTTGAAGAGGCAGGTCTCTGACCTGGCCTTACCAGCCAGTAACCGAGAGTCGCCCACCCGTCGCGGGCTCTCGGCTCCGTTCCTGCTCAGACGGGTGAAATGGAAATCCGCAGGTGGTGCTCCCCACAGTGTCGATAGCGGTAGAACAGTGGTAAGAATTGCCCGCCTCCGCCAGCTCGGCGACCCCGGCCGGCACACCCTGAAGCCCCAGGAAGGATGCATGAGCAACGCAACGCAATCCGCGCTGCGCGGTTCCCCCCGCGAGCCCGGAAATCAACGCGCGGCGTTCGGCGGAATCGAGAAGAGCGCGGTTCGCACAACCGCCGACCGGCCCGATTTCACCGCAATCCAGCAGAGCGCCGAATTCCGCAGCCTCCGCCGTCGACTTAAATGGTTCGTTTTCCCCGCGACGGCGTTTTTCCTCATCTGGTACTTGGGCTACGTGGTGGCCGCGGCGTACTTCCCGGAGGAGCTGGCGAAGCCCGTCGTGGGCGACGTCAACGTCGGATTGCTGCTGGGAATCGGGCAGTTCGTGACCACCGTCGGGCTGACCACCCTCTACGTCAGGTTCGCCCGCCGCCACATCGACCCGCGCGTCGACGAGATCCGTGAGCAGGCCGGAGAGTTCGACCGATGAACCTTGCCCAACCCCACGTCATCCCCGACGACAGCGTCATCATCAACACCAGCGTCTTCGCGGCGTTCGTGCTGATCACGCTGTTCATCGTCTACCGCGTCAGCAACCGCGGCACGGCCAGCGACTACTTCGTCGCCGGCAGCGCCTTCAGCGGTGTGCAGAACGGCATCGCGCTGTCCGGTGACTACCTGTCGGCCGCGTCGTTCCTGGGCATCGCCGGCGCGATCGCCATCTACGGCTACGACGGTTTCCTCTACAGCATCGGCTTCCTGGTCGCCTGGCTGGTCAACCTGCTGCTGCTGGCCGAACGCACCCGCAACACCGGCCGCTTCACCATGGGCGACGTGCTCAGCTTCCGGATGAAGCAGCGCCCGGTGCGCGCCGCGGCGGCGACGTCCACCCTCGCCATCACGGTCATGTACATGATCGCCCAGATCGCCGGTGCCGGTGGTCTGGTGGCGCTGCTGCTCAACGTGCACGGCCACGTCGGACAGATGCTGGTGATGGTCGGCGTCGGCGCCGTCATGATGGTCTACGTGCTGGTCGGCGGCATGAAAGGCACCACGTGGGTGCAGATCATCAAGGCCACAATGCTCGTGGTGTGCGCCGTGCTGATCACGATCTTCCTGCTCGGCAAGTTCGGCTACAGCATGTCCGAGCTGCTGCGCGCCGCCGCGGACAACAACCCGCACGGACGCGCGATCTTCGCTCCGGGTGCGCAGTACGGCAAGTCCGACATGACCAAGCTGGACTTCGTCTCGCTGTCGCTGGCGCTGGTGCTCGGCGTCGGCGGTCTGCCGCACGTGCTGATGCGCTTCTACACCGTTCCCAACGCGCGCGAGGCGCGACGCTCGGTGGTGTGGGCAACCTGGACGATGGCGATCTTCTACCTGTGCACGCTGATCATCGGCTACGGCGCGAGCGCCCTGGTCGGCAGCGAGGCGATCCTGGCCGCGCCCGGTGCGGAGAACTCGGCGGCACCGCTGCTGGCCTACCAGATCGGCGGCACGGTCCTGCTGGGCATCATCTCGGCCGTCGCCTTCGCCACCATCCTGGCGGTGGTCGCAGGCCTGACGCTGACCGCGTCGGCGTCGTTCGCGCACGACGTGTACGCCAGCGTGGTCCGCGGCGGTGAGGTCGACTCCGACCGCGTGGTGTGGGTGGCGCGCATGACGGCGCTGGTCATCGGCGTGGTCTCCATCGGCGGCGGCATCCTGGTGATGGGCCAGAACGTGGCGTTCCTGGTCGGTCTGGCGTTCGCCTTCGCCGCCTCGGCCAACCTCTCCACGCTGCTGTACACGCTGTTCTGGAAGCGGTTCAACACCACCGGCACGCTCTGGGGCATCTACAGCGGGCTCATCTCCTGCCTGCTGCTGGTGATCTTCTCGCCGGTCGTGTCGGGCTCGCCGGATTCGATCATCCCGAGCGTGGACTTCGCGTTCTTCCCGCTGAAGAACCCGGGCATCGTCTCGATCCCGATCTCGTTCCTGTTCGCCGCCATCGGCACCTTCGTGGGCAAGTCCGAGCAGGACGTCGAACGTCTGGCCGAGATGGAGGTCCGCTCCCTCACGGGGATCGGCTCGCGCACCGGCTGACCTGCGCGGCACACGTGTTCGAAGGGCGCCGGCGGACCAAGCGGTCCGCCGGCGCCTTCGTCGTCGCGGACCGCGTCGATGTTGGTCGTCCGCTCACTCACCCGAGGTGTTGCCGAAGGAGTCCCGACCGCTGCGCGTCACCGGTCTTCGTGCGTGCCCCGCACGAAATCGTCTTACCCGATCGGATACTGCTGAATCCGGGTTCTGGTCAATAAACTGGGAACCGTCCCGACCAACGCAGAACTTCGCCGAAAATCCGGTCGAAAAGCGAACTGGCGGGCCAAGTGGGGGTTGTGATGCGCAAGCTTCGGAATGCCCTGTTAGGCATGGCGGTGGCGGCGATCGTGCCCATCTCCGGGCTCGGAACTCACATCGCCACCATCGCCCTCGAAATCAGAGATGTCCTGGTCCAGGCCGCGCACGCGGCCCCTGAGCAGGACACCACCGACTTCCTCGCCTTCGGCACCCGGATCCGCTCGGAGCCCGGAACGCACGCCTCGGTGCGGGGAATCGGCAATCCCGGGGACACGGCGACGATTCACCGCAGGGTGATCGGCGAAACCGTTGTCTGCGAGGACGGACGGGCCGTTTCGGAATGGCTCGACGTGACTGATGAGCGCAGCCAGATTTCAGGATTCGTGAGCGGCTGCTTCATCTGATTCCCTTTTTCAACCCACCGCCGCAGCTGCGGCCCTTCCGGCCTGCCTGCCCGAGAACAGGCAGCCACCGAGGAAGGTGCCTTCCAGGGCTCGGTATCCGTGCACGCCGCCGCCACCGAAGCCGGCGACCTCTCCGGCCGCGTAGAGCCCGTCCAGCGGCGTCACCCCATCGGTGAGCACCCGGCCGTCCAGGTCGGTCTCCAGGCCACCGAGGGTCTTGCGGGTCAGCAGGTTGAGCTTCACCGCGATGAGGGGCCCGGCCGCCGGGTCCAGCAGCCGGTGGGGCTCAGCCACCCGGATCAGCCGGTCCACCGCGTAGCGGCGGGCCTCCCGGATCGCGTTGATCTGCAGGTCCTTGCCGAGCCCTGAGGTGACCTGGCGGTCCCGCTCGATGATGGTGCGTTCGAGCTCGGCGGCGTCGATGTGGCCGTCGCCGAGCTCGTTCATGCCTTCTGCAAGTGCGGCGACGCTGTTGCGGACGATGAAGTCCTCACCGCGCCGCACGAACTCCATGACCGGTCCGGGAGTGGCACCGCCGCCGCGTTGCAGCAGCTGGCGGACGCTGCGGCCGGTGAGGTCGGGGTTCTGCTCGGATCCCGACAGGGCGAACTCGCGGCTGATGATGCGCCGGTTGAGCACGAACCACGTGTGCTCGTGGCCGGTGCCCATGATGTGCTCCAGCGTTCCCAGGGTGTCGAATCCGGGGAACAGCGGCGCGGGCAGCCGGTTGCCGTTCGCGTCCAGCCACAGCGACGAGGGGCCGGGCAGGATGCGGATGCCGTGCCTGGTCCACACCGGGGCGTAGTTGCGGATTCCCTCGGTGTAGTGCCACATCCGGTCCGGGTTGATGATCCGGCCACCGGTCTTGGCCACGACCTCGAGCATCCGCCCGTCGACGTGGTCGGGAACTCCGGCGATCATGCTCTTCGGCGGTTTGCCCAGGCGCTTGGGCCAGTTCTTGCGCACCAGCGGGAGGTTTCCGCCGATGCCCCCGGAGGTGACGACCACCGCCTGCGAGGAGAGTTCGAACTCCCCCTTGGTCTTTCGAGGGCTCGGCTGGCCGCGTTCGGCGTCGCTGGGGATGAGCACCTTGCCGCGCACGCCGGTGACGGCTCCGCCGGTGGTGACCAGCTCGGTGACCCGGTGCCGGAACCGCAGCTCGACGAGGCCCTTGGCCTCGGCCTCGCGGACTCGGCGGAGGAACGGTTCGAGCACGCCGGGACCGGTGCCCCAGGTGACGTGGAAGCGCGGCACCGAGTTGCCGTGTCCGCAGGCGAGGTAACCGCCGCGTTCGGCCCACTGCACGAGCGGGAAGAACTTCACGCCCTGCGCGGTCAGCCACGCGCGCTTCTCGCCGGAGGCGAAGTCGACGTACGCCTCGGCCCACCGGCGGGGCCAGTGGTCCTCCTCGCGGTCGAAGGCCGCGGTGCCCATCCAGTCCTGGAGGGCGAGTTCGTGGGAGTCGCGCACGCCGAGCCTGCGCTGCTCCGGGGAGTCCACCAGGAACAACCCGCCGAAGGACCAGTGCGCCTGACCTCCCAGGGAAGCCTCGGGTTCTTGGTCGAGGAGCACCACGCGGCGACCGGCATCGGCCAGTTCCGCGGTGGCGACCAGGCCTGCCAGGCCCGCGCCCACCACGATCACATCAGCGTCCAGCGCCATCGCCGACCTCCGCTATTACCGACGGGTAGTGGTGGACTTTATACCTCAATCGTGGTGTATCCGGCAGGGATCGCGAGTCGATCTCCGGGTGTCCCGGAATGGATTTCCACGCCTGGGAAACCACCCGTAGGTGGTGTATCCGGCCAATTCGCTGGAAACGGCTCCGCGGTGCCGCCAATCTTGCTCCAACGCGGCGATCGACGCCGCACCCGGAACGAATTCCAACCCAGCGAAAGGATTTCCGCCATGTCCTCCTACGCCCTCCCCCGGTCGGCCACCGACCGGTTCCGATCCCGCTGGTCGCTCGCGCTGGGGCTGGTGCTCACGGCGGTTCTGTCGCTGGCCGCGCTGCTGGCCGGCCCACCGGCCGACGCCGAGGTGAACCGAACCAGTTGTCCCGCAGGGTCTTTCTGCGTCTGGCCTGAGACCGGGTTCGGTGGTCAGCCGCGCGAGCTCGCGCTGCGGGCCACCGGCATCGAGCAGTGCGTCACGCTCGAAACCGGTTGGGAGGCGAAGTCCTTCGCGAACAACACCGGTCATCCCGTGACCGTCTACCAGGATCCGCACTGCGATGAGGAGGCCGACTTCGACACCCACCCATCAGGATCGCAGACCCCGCAGGCCGGTTACGTGGCTCGGGCCATTCAGGTCTGGAGTCACTGACCGCGGCCGGTCAGGTTCCGCACCAGGTCCAGGAGTCGTTCGGCGGAGTTCTGCCAGGTGAACTTCGCCGCCTGGGACCGGGCCGCCTCGACCAGATCGGCGCGGGCGTCGTCGTCCTCCAGCGCGCGCACGGCATCGGCGAAGTCCTTCGGCCTCCCCGACTCGAAGAACTTCGCGTGCCCGCCGGTGACCTCGTGGAAGATCTCCAGATCGCTGCAGACCACCGGCGTCCCCGCGTTCATCGCCTCGATGACCGGCAACCCGAAACCCTCGTCCCGCGAGGCGGTGACCAGCGCGCTCGCCCGAGCCAGCAGCTGCTGGTACTCGTCCTCCCCGATCCCCCGCCAGAACACCACGTCCGCCCCCGGCGGCAGCTGCTCGCGCAGTTCGGCCTCGCGCTGCGGTGCGATCCGGCTGACCAGGTGCAGCCGGTGACCAGGAAGGAAAGCCATGCCCGCCAACAACGTTTCCACGTCCTTGTACGGCATGAACGAACCCATGTACACCAGCTCGCACGGTCCTCCACCCGTTCCTGGTGGTGAACTCCGGGCGGTCTGCGGCTGCGGTGCGTTGTGCACGACGGTGACCGGCCTGCGCGTCAGCCGGTACCGCTCGATCAACCGGCGGGTGGTGTTGCTGACGGTCACCACGGCGTCGGCGCGGTTGAGCATCACGCGCTGCGGCCAGAACGCCTTGTGGTAGAGCCGCCAGGCGATCTTCACCAGCTGCGGCAGGAACCCCGGCGGCTCCGGGTGCCGGTAGTAGATGAGGTCGTGCAGCGTGAGAACCAGCCGGTAGTCGCGCCGGAACCCGCCGATGATCTGCATCGGGCTGAACACCACGTCGGCGCCCAACCGGTTCAGGGTGCGCGAGACCCACAGCTCGCGCGGCGAGAACGGGCTGTTGATCAGCACGTGCGGAACCCCGTCGGGCAGCAGGTCCAGCTGCCGCTCGTCGTGGATCAGCATCGTCACGGGATGGAGGTGGTGCAGTGCTTCGATGAGGCTCGCGCCGTAACGGCTGATGCCGTCGTGCTGATCGGTGCGCGTCCAGCGCGCGTCGACCACGAGGTTCATCGGCTCTGCTCCGGGATCGCGACCTTCTCGCGGTGGTCGCTGCGCCCCAGGAACCGCACGATCTCGGCCGCCGCGGCGTCGGGGGTCTCGTAGTGCACCAGGTGTCCCACGTCGGCGATGACCACGAGCTCGGCGTCGGGCAATCGCGCCGCCAGCGCGCGCTGACCCGCCAGCGGGGCGATCTCGTCGTGCTCACCGGCCACCAGCAGCACCGGCATCGACAGCTGGTCGGCGTAGTCGGTCACGGTGTGAGTCACCGAAGCCTGGAAGGACTGGTTGACCACGGACGGCGAGTGGAACCGGCTGAAGTGCCGCAGGTGGTTGTCGTCGATGAACCCGCGCAGCTGCTTGTCCCGGGTCCGCGTCATCGCCCGGCTGGCCGCCAGCACCACCCACCGGTTGGTCAGCAGCGACCGCCCGGCGCGGGAGGGCAACCGCTCGCCGAGCGTGTAGTAGGCGGCGGTCAGACCGGCCAGGGCCGCGTGCGGACCGCGCAACGCGGACTGGGCGATGGGGTTGATCAGCACCAACCGGCGCACCAAGGACGGGTTCAACGCAGCCAGACGGGAGGCGATGATCGAACCGAACGAATGCCCGATCAGCACGAGCGGCCGCTCGGCGCCACCGAGCCGACCGATCAGCTCGGTGATCGCCTCGGCGTAGCCGGCGACGTCGTGCCGCGTGTTCATCGGCCCGGAGTCCCCGAACCCGGGCAGGTCCGGGATCACGACGCGCCTGCCGGTCAGGCCGGCGGCGATGAGCTCCAGGCCGTGGTGCGTGCCGCGCAGCCCGTGCACGATCAGCACCGTCTCGGCGGTGGCCCCGAGCTCCTCGCGGTAGACCCAGTAGTGCAGGTCGGAGCCGTTGATCCGAGCTACACGCTCCATTGGGTGCAGGTCCGGAACGATCATGGTCAGCTCGCCAGCTCGGTGCTGATCTCGTCGAGTTCCACGGCGCTGTCCGGGTCGATCACGTGGTGGTAGAGCGACTCGAAGCGGCCCAGGACCTGTTCGATGTCGTGCCGGGAGACCAGCCGCTGGCTGGCCTGGCCCATCCGGTCGATCGTGGCGCGGTCGGCGAGCACGTCGCCGATCGCACCCGCGAGCGCGTGCACGTCGCGCGGCGGGTACAGCCAGCCGTTCTCGCCCGGGCGGCACAGGTGCGGCAGCGCCATCGCGTTGGCCAGCACCACCGGGGTTGCGGCCGACATGGCCTCCATGGTGGCCAGGCTCTGCAGCTCGGCGATGCTGGGCATGCAGAACAGGTCGGCGCGGGCGTAGGCCTCGAGGAGCTCCTCATCGCTGAGGAAACCGTGGAAGTGGACCCGGTCGGCGATGCCGAGGTCGTCGGCCAGCTGCTCGAACGCCTCCCGGCGAGCGCCGTTGCCGACGATCTCCAGGCGGTTCCGGACCTCGGTGCGCAGCAACGACATGGCGCGCAGCAGGTCGTCGATGTGCTTCTCCTCGTCGAGCCTGCCGACGAACAGCACGGTCCGCGTCTCCGGGTCCGGGTTCTGCTCCCGGTAGCGCGCGGCCGGACGCCGGTAGCGGTCGACGTCGATGCCGCAGGACACCGGCAGCGCTGTGCGGTCAAAACCGTTGTCCTGCAGCAGTTGCACGGCGCGCGGCGTCGGCGCGGTGACCATCTGCGCCTTGCGGTAGTGCTTGACCAGGTTGTGCCAGAGCAGCCGTCCGGCGGCGTTCTGCAGGAACGGAGGGATCTTGAAGTAGCCGAAGATGTTCTCCGGCATGAAGTGGTTGGTGGCCACCACTCCGATGCCGCGCTTGCGAGCCGAGTCGATCAGCCCGCGGCAGATGAAGAAGTGCGACTGCACGTGCACGACGTCGGGCTGGATCTCCTCCAGCAGCGCGTCGGCCTGCCGCGCCTGCCACGGCATCAGGCCGCGGATCGACGGGTGGAAGGGCGAGCTGTAGGAGCCCACCCGGTGCACCAGAACGCCGTCTTCGACCTCGGTGCGCGGCTCGCGGGTGTCGGAGTGGCACACCACGTGCACCTCGTGCCCGCGTGCGGACAGACCGGTGGCCAGCCGGTGCCCGAAGTTGGCGGCCCCGTTGACGTGAGGCGGGTAGGTGGTCGCACCGACCACGATCCGCAGCGGGTGCCTGCGCGACGGTTGCGAAGTCAAGAGGAACTCCCGTTAGGACGAGGGGACGTGCGGTGTTCGGCAGTAGCGGCAGGAACTTCTGTCGGGGGCTGGTCGACGTCCAGCCTGTCCGATGTGCGGTGTTCGGTGTTGTCCGGGTGGTGGCGTGCCAGGGCGAACACCCCGGCGCAGGCCACCAGCGCGCAGAGCGCTTCAGCGGCGGCGACCCAGCCGCTGACGTGGTCGGCCTCGCCGAGCAGGCCGATGCCCAGGCCGACGGCGACCAGCGGGTCGATGACGGTCAGGCAGGCCACGACCAGGTCGGGCGGGCCGCTGGCGTAGGCGTGCTGCAGCAGCCAGCCACCCGCGACCATCGCCACGGCGATGCCGAGAACGGACAGGAGGTTGATCGCCAGCAGGTCCCAGGTCCCGACCTGCTGGGCGACGGCGCGAGCCATCAGCGACACGTACCCGTAGGCCACGGCGCAACCCGCGGCGAAGAGCACGCAGCGCACCTTCGAGCGGGTCGCGACCGCGACCACGCCGAGCAGCAGGACCGCCACCGCGACGATCTGGGTGGCGGTGAACTGATCGTCGTCGCCGACCGGCGTCGGCGTCGCGCTGCCCGCGGCCAGCAGGACGAACACGGCGAGCCCACCGGTCGCGGCGAGCACCGCCAGCGCCATGCTCGGGTTGACGTCGCGCCGGCTGTAGCCCTGCTCGCGCAGGTTGAGCAGCACGGTGAGCGGCAGCGCGAGCACGCCGATCGGCTGCACGACGCTCAGCGGGGCCAGTCCCAGCGCGCACACGTGCAGCACCGCGCCGCCGCCGAGCGCGGCGAGTCCGGCCAGCCAGCGCGGGTTGCGGACCAGCAGGGCCTGATTGCGCAGGCCGAGCCCGCCGCCGTCCATCGTGGCGTGCACGGCCGCGTGCTGCAGGCGCGCGCCCACCGCGTATCCGCAGGCGCCCAGCGCCGCCAGCACCACCGCAAGTGCGGTCATCGCGCATCACGCCCTAGCGCGCGTTGCATGACACTCTGTCCGTTCACACCGCTCAATCTCGCGTCTCGCGAGCCCGGCGCACATCCGGGGCCGGACCCCCAATTTCCCTGAGGCGATCCTCGCTCGCATTCCAGCGACGGAGGCCGGCCGCGAACCGCCGTCGTGCCGAGCTCCCGCCGCCTGGCTGCGGGGACGTGCTTCAGAGCCACCCGGGGGGTTCCCGGGCCTACCCCGGGTGAACCCAGGGTGATCCCGTAGTGCCGGTGCCCCGGCGTCACAGCAGACCACGAATTGTCCGCCACCAGTCCGACGTCGAGTGGAATTCGCGGGAACCGATCCGGTGAACACTCCTCGACGGCCCGGCGAATCGCGCACGGGAGTAGCACACTTCAGGTGCACAAGTGCGCTCGCCGCCGGAATCACGCCGCTGACTCTAGAACAACAACGCTGAGGACTTTGTCAGCAACACATCGCTCAACGGCACCCGAGGCGCGGCGAGTGGCCCCGGACAAATGGACCGGATGGGAATCATTCCGCCGAACACGCCTTTGGAGCAGGTACATCGGCGAAAATGAAGATCAACATATGCGGCGGTAAACGGTGACCCAAACGACATGGAGAACATCACGTCGCCCACCCGCCCTTGCGCTCAGGAACAATTCCGTCACGAGGCGTGATCTGATGCGACTACTGCTCGCCGAACCACCTTCGAGTGAGATCATGCGGAACGTGGCTGTTCACGAAGCGGTGTCCGGGAGCGAGCAGACCGAGCAGAAGCGCCCGCGCAACGCCAAAGCGCTGGTCGTCGTGGCTCTGCTGGGTGCCGCGCTGCTGACAGCGCTGGCCGCCACGGCCTACACCGACGTCGGCACCATCCCCGGACTGCCCGCGCTGCCTCCCCTGGTCCGCTTCGGCATCCCCGTGATGCGGGCGCTGCTGGACCTGGCGGCGCTGGCCACCGTCGGGCTCTCGATGCTGCCCAAGCTGCTCGGCTTCGACCAGCCCGCGCGCACCGAACCCGTGCTCGCCAAGGCCCGCCCGATCGCCGTGATCACCGCGCTGGTGTGGATGCTCAGCGCGCTGTTCTCGCTGGTCCTGCAGGCCATGGAAGCCAGTCCGGGAGCTCCGGCCACCACCTCGCTGGTGATCACCTACGTCAACGACGTGCCTGCCGGCCCCGGCCTGCTGGCCAGCGCGGGCGGCGGACTGCTGTGCGCGGTCATCGGCCTGCTCGCGGTGCGCTTCGGCGAGTCGGTGCCCACCGAGCTGCGCACCATCGTCGCGCTGCTCGGGCTGCTGCCGATGCCGCTGACCGGCCACGCCACCGACTGGCAGTACCACGACTTCAGCATGATCTCGATGGAGCTGCACGTGGTCGGCGCAGCCATGTGGGTCGGCGGGCTGGCCGCAGTGGCGCTGTTCGTCGCGCCGCAGCGCGGCCTGCTCGCCGAAGCGCTGCCCCGCTTCTCCAAGCTCGCCGGGCTCGCGCTGCTCGTGGTCGGCGCTTCGGGCCTGTTCAACGGCCTGATGGAGCTGGTCATCACGCCGAACGCCGGTCTGACCGGCCTCGTCACCACCCAGTACGGCCAGATCCTCCTGGGCAAGGCGCTGTGCCTGGTGCTGCTGGCCGTGGTCGGCGCCCAGATGCGGTTCCGGCTCGTGCCGCGCATCGCGCGCCACGAGCGGACCGCCCTGCTCACCTGGGTGACCTTCGAGGTCGCCGTCATGGGCGTGGCCTACGGACTCGGCGTCGTCCTCTCCCGCGCCCCGGTCATCGTGTGATTCAGCCGCGGACGCGCCAGTCGCGCACCGCGGCCAGGTGCTGCTCGATGCGGCGCACCCCTCCGGAACCCAGGTGTTCGAACACGCCCCACAGCCCGGCCAGCAGCACCACCACGTACAGCGCGGAGGCGAAGTCCGACGGCGGCGCGGCGATGTAGGCGTGCTGCAACCACAGGGCCGCGTAGGCCGCGGCCGTCACCGCGACCGCGCCGACCAGCGGCCGCATCCGCATCACCAGCTGGCAGGACAGGTCGATGGCCAGCGCCCCGACCAGCAGGAAGAACGGCACGGTGGAGATCGGGAACCCGGCCGCGGCCAGCAGCGCCCACGCGACGCAGCGGAAGACCAGGTACCCGACGGTGATCGTGGTGGCCGTCCAGCGACGTCCGACGAGGATCCGCGCGAGCAGCAGCGTTCCCAGCCCGGTCAGCACCGCCCAGCTCGGGTACAGCCAGTCGGGCGTGGGCAGGGTGAAGTTCTCCACCGCGATGTAGTCCAGCGGCCGGTGCAGCTGATCGGCGGCGAACTGCAGCAGGCTGTCCTCGGCGTAGGGCGTTCCCCGCTCCCACGCGGCCAGCCCGAGCACGCCGTACTCCTGGTGCTGGTTGAGGAACATGAAGTTGTCCAGCACGGTGAACCACAGGAAGCAGGTGACCGGGTAGAAGTACCGGTCGGCGCGGCCGAGGCGGTTCCAGCCCACCAGCAGGCCGATGCTCATCAGCCCGGTTCCCAGGTAGAGCAGGGCGTGCGACGGGCTCCACGCGGTGATGTCCAGCCCGTTGACCCGGTGGTTGATCACGTCCAGCGGCGCGGCGACGAGGAAGATCCCCAGCCCCCACTGCATCCAGCGCAGCGTGGCCTTGTCGACGCCGATGCCGGTGTAGCTGTGGATGACCACCAGCCCGATCACCATCACCGTGCCGACGGTGTTGAGCAGGTGCGGCGGCGCCAGGTCGTCCCGCAGCCACCGGAAGTGCCAGGAGATGTCCCACGTGGCGCCGAGGATCTTGAGCACCATCGCGACGACCCACCAGCGGTACAACGCCGTGACCAGTTCGCCCGGCGCGTCTCGGCCGGGTGCACCGCGGGTCCAGTGAGCCCGGACCAGCGCAGCGACGTCCGCCATCGCGTTCACCTCCACCTCGGGTGATGTTCACGAAAACGGTAACCCGTGTTGATCGAGCGAGAACCAGGAACCGGTTATTCCGGGCGAACCTTTTCCCAAAGGAAATGCGCGCCGGGCGGAAAGTGACTCCTGGCACGTTGTTTTCGCGTTCGCTCTCGATTCAGCCACTTGCGCATCACGATGGCCCGGGCGGCGCAACCACCCGGGCCATCACGAGAACGCCGCTCTAGCGCGGAATCCTGAGGACCTGACCGACGTAGATGAGGTCGGGATCGGAGATTCCGTTGACCCGCGCGATCTCCCGCCAGTCGACGCCGAGCTTGGCACCGATGTCGGACAGGGTGTCGCCCGGCTGCACCACGTAGGTCTCCTGCGGCGGTGCGGGCGGCGGTGGCGGCGGAGCTCCGGCTCCGGTGAGCACCTCCAGCGGCACCAGCGAGACGTTGAGGTCGGTGTCGCCGCCGATGCCGGGTACCTGCCCGTCGGAGGCGTGCTGGTGGATCACGACGCGATCGGTCATGTAGCCGGGCTCCCCGGGGTTGCGCCCGTAGTGCGCGACCCACAGGAACACGCCCGGATCCACCCAGGTCTCCGGGGCGATCTTGTCCTGGAACCAGGAGCTGGAGGCGTAGACGACGATCTCGTTGCGCCCGGTGTGGGCGCGGAGGGCGTCGATGAAGCCCTTGATCCAGCCGCCGAGGTTGGGCGCCTCGGTCTCCATGTCCAGGCACGGCGGGAGGTTGCCGGGGCCTGCGGAGTTCGTCCGCGCCAGCTGCGCGGCGAAGTCGGCGGCCTCCTGCTGCGGCGTGTTGGTGTCCGGTCGCGCGAAGTGGTAGAGCCCGGTGACCATGCCGGCCCCGCGCGCCCCGTTGAGCTGGGCGTCGAGCGTGGGGCTGACGTATCCGATGCCCTCGGTCGCCTTGATGTAGGTGAAGACGTATCCGGCGCCGCGCACCGCTCCCCAGTTCGGCTCCCCTTGGTACCGCGCTACGTCGATACCGGGAATGCGTTCGGCCATGTTTTTACCCCCTGAAGTTCTGGCCTCTGCCGCTGCTCAAACTATCGAAGTCCAACAAACCGCCAGCTCCGCCATTCGGGTTAAGATCGCCGCCCGAAAGCCCCAGGAGATCGGCACGCAATGCAATCGGTGCGTATTTCCACTCACCTGTTCCAGTGAGTCACTGATCCTAGTCGCGAGTTTTCTTCACGAGATGCAGAGTGGAGGAGGTCCCGCGAAGCACCGCCGTTTTTCCGGCGCGGGCAACCATTTCCGCCGGAGGGCGTCTTTCCAACAGCAGAGCAATGACCGAACCAACCCGCTGGGGCGGCGGGAACGGGGGTGATGGCCGTGAACCGGCACATCGGAGCACGCATTCTGCGGACGTCCGTCGGACTTCTGGCCGCTGGGGCGCTGGCGGGCGCGGGCCTGCCCGCTCACGCGCAGGACGCACCGGACCAGCCGCGCGATCCGCGCTGCCACACCTCGCAGCTGACCGGCAGCATGTCGCCGGTCGAGGCCGGGGCGGGCCAGCGCTACGCGGACGTGTCGCTGACCAACACCAGCGACCAGTTCTGCACGATCTACGGCTACGGCGGAATGCAGCTGGTCGATGCCGCCGGGAACCCGCTTCCCACGAACGTCGCCCGCGCGGCCGGCCCGGGACCGGCGCTCATCGGGCTCTCGCCCGGCCAGTCGGCCGCGGCGACGCTGCACTGGAGCGCCGTCCCGCACGGCGACGAAGGCGACCCGTGCCAGCCCACGCCGACCGGCCTGCAGGTCATCCCGCCGGACGAGACCGATCCGGTTCCGGTCGAGTGGACCGGCGATGTCGTCTGCGGCGCCGGCGCCATCGAAGAAACCGCCTACCACTAGGTGTAGTGCCTTGGGAGGTTGTGAACGGTTGACACGGGGTCGGATGATCTTGGAATGAGTGAGGACCTCCGGGTTCGGTGTGGATCACCACAATCTGCACCGATCACCAGGAGGTCCTCGTGTGTCACCGTAACGCTCCGCTGACCGAGACGGGCA